>NZ_QKVN01000030.1:0-48589 GCF_003231195.1 Acinetobacter sp. WCHAc060042 | reverse complement strand
GTGCTTTTAACTGGTTGTTTTATCGAGTGTTGTATTTTTATGCACTAAAAAGATTCAAAAACATACAACAACCAACCTAACTTAATAATTTTAAAGTAGAAATATAGATTTAATATTTCTACGTTCTTTTTTCATTACTTTTGCACTGTTGCTGCTTTAATATTCACACTGAGAATTTGAACAGGTTGTTTCGGTACATCTTGGTACGGTCCTGTACGTCCTGTCGGTACTTTAGTGATCTTATCCACCACATCCATACCTTTAGTGACCTGACCAAATACCGCATAACCTGCGTTATTGGTACTTTTATCTAAAAAGTTATTATCCACTACATTAATAAAGAACTGACTGGTTGCAGAATGCGGTAGGTTGGTTCGTGCCATCGCCAAAGTGCCACGTTTATTAGATAGACCATTACTTGATTCATTTTGAATGGCTGGTCGTGTTGATTTTTCTACAAGGTCAGCAGTCATGCCGCCACCTTGCACCATGAACCCCGGAATGACGCGATGAAAAATTGTGCCGTTATAAAACTTAGCTTTCGTATAGTCTTCAAAGTTTTTTGCTGAGATTGGCGCTTTATCGTTAAACAGTTCAATCTCGATGTTGCCCATTGATGTTTTCATTTCAACAATCGTGTTATTTGCCATGACCACCATACTCATACATGTAGCCGTCACTGCAACTAAACTCTTCTTTAACATTTCGTTACTCACAGCATTCAGATGTTATTAGATTTCGGTATATTAATCGTTCAGTATAAATAAAACACTACTTCTTCTAAGAAAACGAGAATAACGATGAATGAAGCTCTAATCCTTTCTCAATTGAGTCAATTTCCACCTTGGCATTTACAAGGTGAAGCTTTTATTTTGAATTATTGGATCAGTCCGCAATTTATTCGACAATATAAAGTGTTTCGTATCGCCCCTTCACCTATTGGCCGTGTGGTTCAAGTCATGCTGGTTCGTTATCATCAATCCCCTGTTGGTCCTTATGATGAACTGCTTTTACTTGATCATCCCTTACTGAGTAAACGGCGTTTAAGTTCAATTCCTAAAATTTATGTATCGACACAGATTTCGGTTGAACATGGTCAATACCTTTGGGGCATTCCAAAAGAGTTCGCTCAGTTTGATTGGCATACGCAACATGAAACAACACAATGCCAACTCAGCACTCAAAACCAAACGCTACGTTTAACCTTAACTCAATGTAAAAAGGCACGTCCGTTTTATATCAATAGTCATCACATTCCACGTTCCATGCTCAAAATACAGCAAGCATGGCAAGGTCAACGTTATGAGTTTTCTCCACAGTTTCGCGCAAAGCTAATGAAACTGAAAAAATTTGAGTGGGAAAACCATACCACCCTCTTTCCAGACTTTGGTCAAGCCAAGGCACTACAAAGTTTTTATGTCCCGAGCTTTCAACTTGTTTTTCCAGAAGCCAAAGTCCGCGTCAAATAGAAAAATTGTTCCACGTGAAACATTATTTTTTTAACATTCATGCTTTTTTATTTAGCATTCTTATCCCAAAATTTTCTAAAGTTCTTTGCCATTTCTATGGTGATTTTTTTTGCCCGACGAGAAATGATGGTGAAGTTCACAAACCCATGGGGTTGATCGAGATAATTTTGATAATGCACCTTATTGCCCTGCTGTTTTAATTTGATGGCATAAATCTCACCTTCATCATGTAATAAATCATGACCCGCTGTAATGACATAGGCAGGAGCTAAACCTTTTAGCACTCCATAGGTAGGAGAAACTAGCGGATCATCTAAAGCCACTTGATGCTGGTCAGCATAAAAAGCGGTAACCATATCGACATCTTGCCCAGTTAAGGTGAGTCCGTCTTTATATGCAAAGAATGAAGGATGGCGACTTTTGAAATCAACCACAGGGTAAATTAAGAATTGCGCACTTGGTGCATAAGCTTTTGCCGCGCTTCGCTGTGCCACCACTGTACTGATATTGCCACCAGCACTATCACCTGCTACTGCAATTCGATCTTTCAAAATTTTAAGTTGACGTCGGTTTTGATACACCCAAGCTAAAGCGTCTTCACAAGATTGAATCAATAACTGCGGACTAGCTTCAGGAGCTAAAGGATAATCTATGCTTAACACTTGCACTTTGCCATGGACAGCCAAAAGTCGGCACACCTCGTCATGAGTATCTAAGCTACCCACCACAAAACCACCACCATGATAAAATACCAACATGGGAAGCTTTTTATTGGGTGCAGGATGGTAGTGTCTAGCAAAAACCGTCCCACTTTGCAGGGGTAGGCGTAAATCCTCTACCAATTTGACAGTGGTCGGCTTACTGGTCAACATTTGAATTTGATGGTCGAAGAGCTTACGAGAACGGTGAAAGTCCTCAAGAATAAAACCTGATTTACCTTGTTTATATTGTGCAGCCATCAGGCATTTTATGAATGGATCCAGTTGTTCAAAAGGATAAGGATAACCTAGCGCTTTCACTAGTCCTTCTTGGGCCGTACTTGGTAAATGATCAATTGCTCGCGCAACATGACCTTGTCCTTTTTCCATCCACTTTTGTAAAATTTTATTCAATCCAACCATGTCAATCATATCCTTTTTTTCGTTCTTCATATTCTCTACATGATCAGTAATTATGTGACCATTCTCTTATATAAGTCTTCACATCAAGATACATAGCAATATGCCCTATACGCTAATCTTCTTTTAAGAGCTTGTCATTGACAATTTTTATGCCGATTTAGGAGTGTTTTGCTATTTCGCTTTTGTAAGGAGACTCACCATGACTAAAAAAATAATATTGCTCTCACTCGTCAGCAGCCTATTTGTTGGCTGTGTGGCGTTTCCTGATGATGGCTATTATGACGGACGCTATGGTCACCGCTATGACTATGATGATCGAGGATATGATCGCCATGATGACCGATACGAACGTGATCACCAACGCTGGGAATATCAACAACGACAAAACCGTATTGAACGCGAACGTCGCGAGGCAGATCGAAATCGCCTGAGACATGCTGAATGGGAACGCCAGAACCGCGAACAAGAACGACAACGTATTGAAGCTGAGCGCAAACGGATCGCCAATCAACGTCATCAAGACTGGCAACAGAAAAAGCGTGAGCAAGAGCGTCAACGGACTGAAGATCGACGTAAACAATCCAACAATGATCGTAAGCAACGTACCGATGATCAACGCCGCGATCAAAACAAAAGTTGGGATAACGCACGTCAAGAACGAGAAAATCGTAATCGTACATCAGACTAATGAAATAGCATGGCTGAGTAGCTTGAGTGATTTACCCTCTAAAAAAGACCTTCACGGCATCCAGTGAAGGTCATTAACAAAGCGAATGTAAGAGAACGCTCTCTTTTAAGCTTTATTGTTGTGTTATCGCAGGTGTAGATTGGATCGGTTCAACCTGAGCAGCAGGATCCGCTTGAACCTCTACTCCAGTACTTCCCTCAACGGTTGCTGTTGCATCTGGTGCAGTGGTCACTTGAGCAGACTCAGGCGCTGTAGTAGTTTCATTTGAGCTACAACCAGCTATTGCAAATGCTGAACCTAAAAGCGCTAGAGACAATAATGCTGTTTTCTTCTTTAACATTTTTTGATTTCCTTTTACGTCATACAAAATAGCAAAGCCAAACTTTGCCCTGCCTATCTTTGTTAAATCCAAAAACTTTTACACACATCTTGAGTTGTAGTTTCTACAACTCCCAGTACAACTTGTGCAATTTTTTATTAACCTATAAAAATTGAAAACAACTCAAGTCCAGATCAAAAAGATTCGTTTAACTTTCTGATTCTGCATTCATTATATCGCTTGTATTTCATATTTCGGAGCAGCAAGACATCACTGCAAGTATTCCCCTTAATTGCAGAACTATCTTATGTTGATACACGATTAAATAATGTATTTAGCCCGTTTCAAACCCAAAAGTTTAATCAAAGTAATCTTCAGGACTAAAATCAAGCAAGGATTTACATATACAGATTCAGCGTTTTGAGTGTAAAAAAAAGCGGATTTGAAATGTTCAATATAAAAAAGCCAAGGCTTGTGGCACTTGGCAAAAGTGTTACAAATTTAGATGCAGCCACCATGCTCTACTCTCTCCACAGAACATGATCACTGCGAACTAAGACATTATGCGGCTACACTAAAAGCAAGTAAAACAGATAAATTTTATAAAAATTATTTAATTTAACGATCAAAAGAGCTAGAACCAACCCCCTCTCAATATCGCGTTTAATGCATCATTTATTTAAAACTGAGAACTACAGCACAACATTAAATCAATTTTTGCCCAAAATGAATGAATTAATCGCTCAATCCGCTTGAATTTTTGGCTGTTGCCCCGACCTTTTGTAGTAATCCTGAATTCAATAACGCATGGCAGTTCAGATTAACCCAGTTAACACTGATGCCTGAAGGACTGTACATGTTTAAGAACCCATTTAAACGGAGTAAATCAATGGCAACTGAGCAAAATCAAGACGCTCAAGATCTAGGGCAAGAGCAAGCGGATTCACAAACAGCGCAAACTCAAGCTGAAACGGAGCAAGCTGAAGTTTCAGTTGAGGATTTACAAGCTCAAATTACCAATCTTGAAGAAAGCTTAAAGCTTGAAAAAGCACGTACTGCAAACGCTGTATACGAAGCACAAAAAAGTGTAGAGCGTATTCAACGTGAATCTGATAAGCATAAAGACACCGTGCTAGAAAAATTCGCAAAAGAGTTACTTGACTCAGTGGATAATTTAGAACGTGCCATTAACGCATCGGGTGAAGAGAAAACACCAATGTTTGAAGGTGTGGAACTGACGTTGAAATCGTTACTCACTGCACTGGAAAAATTTGGTGTGGTCGCAGTTGATACAGCAAATGGTTTCAATGCGGATTTGCATCAAGCAGTCGGGATTGATCCAAATGCGAAAGCCAACGAGATCGGAACGGTATTGCAAAAAGGTTATACCTTAAATGGTCGTTTGCTCCGTCCAGCAATGGTCATGGTTGGCGCATAAGCCTTATAAATTCGAGAGTTTGTGAAATTTTTTCGTCATTATCACTTGAAAAAAATTGAACGGCTCTCATATCGAATAACAAGCAAAAACATTGCAAAAATTTTTGAGGAATCATCCAAATGGCTAAAATCATTGGTATTGACTTAGGTACAACAAACTCTTGCGTCGCTGTACTTGAAGGTGACAAAGTTAAAGTTATCGACAACGCTGAAGGCGCACGTACAACACCATCTATTATTGCGTATAAAGATGGCGAAATCTTGGTGGGTCAGTCTGCAAAACGTCAGGCAGTGACTAATCCGAAAAACACATTATTCGCGATCAAACGTTTGATCGGTCGTAAGTACCAAGACCAAGCTGTTCAAAAGGACATCGGTCTTGTGCCTTACAAAATCATCAAAGCAGACAATGGCGATGCTTGGGTTGATGTAAACGATAAGAAACTAGCACCTCAACAAATCTCTGCTGAAATCTTGAAAAAGATGAAGAAAACAGCCGAAGACTACTTAGGTGAAACAGTGACTGAAGCGGTAATTACCGTTCCTGCTTACTTTAACGATGCACAGCGTCAAGCAACCAAAGATGCAGGTAAAATTGCAGGTCTTGATGTTAAACGTATCATTAACGAACCAACGGCTGCTGCACTTGCGTTCGGTATGGACAAAAAAGAAGGCGACCGTAAAATTGCAGTTTACGACTTAGGTGGTGGTACTTTTGACGTATCAATCATTGAAATTGCAGACCTTGATGGCGACCAACAAATCGAAGTGTTATCAACCAATGGTGATACTTTCCTTGGTGGTGAAGACTTTGATAACGCGTTAATTGAATTCTTGGTTGAAGAATTCAAGAAAGAACAAAGTGTGAACTTGAAAAATGATCCACTTGCGTTACAACGTTTGAAAGAAGCTGCTGAGAAAGCAAAAATCGAGCTTTCTTCATCAAATGCAACTGAAATTAACCTTCCATACATCACGGCGGACGCGACTGGTCCTAAACACTTAGTGATCAATGTAACGCGTGCAAAACTTGAAGGTTTAGTGGCTGATTTGGTTGAACGTACCATCGAACCTTGCCGTATTGCACTTAAAGATGCAGGTCTTTCAACTTCTGAGATTTCTGATGTGATCTTGGTGGGTGGTCAGTCTCGTATGCCACTTGTACAACAAAAAGTACAAGAGTTCTTCGGTCGTGAGCCACGTAAAGACGTAAACCCTGACGAAGCGGTAGCAATGGGTGCTGCGATTCAAGGTGCGGTATTGTCTGGTGACAAAACTGACGTACTTCTTCTTGACGTGACGCCGTTGACACTTGGTATCGAAACCATGGGTGGCGTGTTAACAGCAATTATTGAGAAAAACACCACGATTCCTGCGAAGAAATCTCAAGTGTTCTCAACTGCTGCGGACAACCAACCTGCTGTAGACATTTCTGTGTTCCAAGGTGAACGTAAAATGGCACAGCAAAACAAATTGTTGGGTAACTTCCAATTGGGCGACATTCCACCTGCTCCACGTGGTGTGCCACAAATTGAAGTATCGTTCGACATCAATGCTGACGGTATCTTAAAAGTATCTGCGAAAGATAAGAGCACTGGTAAAGAGCAATCTATCCAGATTAAAGCAAACTCAGGTTTGTCTGATGCTGAAATCGAAGCAATGATCAAAGACGCTGAAGCAAATGCTGAAGAAGATCGTAAGTTCGAAGAACTTGCGAAAGCACGTAACGAAGCGGATGCATTAGTATCTTCTGCTCAAAAAGCAGTGAAAGACCTAGGCGAGCAAGTAACAAGCGATGAAAAAACTGCTGTTGAAACTGCAGTCGCTGAGCTTGAAACTTCGACTAAAGAAAATGATGTAGAAGACATTAAAGCGAAAACTGAAGCTTTACAAAACATCATTATGCCGATCACACAACGTGCTTATGAAGCGGCGCAAGGTCAAGGCGGTGCTGAAGGTTTCGACCCAAATGCATTCGGCGGTGACGCTGGTCAACAACAAAAAGCGGACGATGGCGTTGTAGATGCTGAGTTCACAGAAGTAAAAGACGACAAAAAATAATTTGTCTCTTTAATAAAAAACCGCGCGAAAGCGCGGTTTTTTATTACCTAAATCACGTTGTGTCGTATTCCACTTTTACATTAGCCTGATAAAAAATTTAGAACTTAGCCACCATGAAAACTTTACAATTTGGACTCCTCGCCCTCATTACAACCTTCGGTTCTGCTTGTACCACAATAAACCCCTCCGTAGAAACAGCTAAAAATCACCAGCAACAAAGTGCGCAGCAGCAGATCCAACAGGCCTTCGATCAACTTCAAACCACTGGGGTGATTGTCATTAAGGATCAGCATGGCTTACACAGCTACGGCAATGACCTAAGCCGCGCTCAGACACCGTATGTGCCCGCTTCTACCTTTAAAATGCTGAATGCCTTAATCGGACTAGAGCATGACAAGGCAACCATTAACGAAGTATTTAAATGGGATGGTCAAAAGCGTAGCTTTCCTGCATGGGAAAAAGACATGACTTTAGGGCAAGCCATGCAGGCATCTGCCGTTCCCATTTATCAGGAGCTAGCACGGCGCATTGGTCTAGACCTGATGCAAAAAGAAGTGCAACGCATTGAATATGGCAATCAACAGATTGGCACCGTTGTCGATAATTTTTGGTTAGTCGGCCCACTGCAAATTACGCCTGTCCAAGAAGTCCTTTTTGTCGAAAAGCTGGCAAATAAAAAGCTTGCATTTAAACCAGAAGTGCAACAAGCGGTACAAGACATGCTACTGATTGAACAGAAACCAAATTATAAACTCTATGCAAAATCAGGTTGGGGCATGGACATAGAACCGCAAGTTGGTTGGTGGACAGGCTGGGTAGAATATCCCGATCGCGAAAAGGTCTATTTCTCTTTAAATATGCACATGAAAACGGGAATTCCAGCCAGCGTACGTGAGCAACTGGTTAAACAAAGCTTGACTACATTGGGTCTAATTTAAAGCCCTTAATCTGACGCATTTTTATTTAGCTATCATCCTTTTTAAGCTAAAGTAGTTAAAAACAACGATCTATGAATAAAATATGCGTCTCATTGTATTGTTTGCTCTACTTGGCTTTTTAGGGATGATTTTTTATAAAAATCTGCAACATCCTCAACTTCGGCTCAATCCATTGTTAGATCGCATCACCCACCCTTTCGATCAACGTATTCGCTATCGGATTGCAGAAGTTGACCCTCGTTTTAACCTAAGTGAAGTAGAACTGAAACAGATCAGCCAACAAGCCACTGATATTTGGAAACAAGGTCTCGGAAAAGATTATTTTGTTTATGACCCTGATGCTCGACTCAGTATTCATCTCATTTATGATCAAAGACAAGATGAATCACTACAACGCCGTGATCAACTGTCTAAACTCACGCAAAATGAAGCCAGTATCAGCCAAAAGAATAGTGAACTCAAAGCGATGCAAGAAAATCTCGCACGTCACGAAATCGCTTTAAATATGCAACAACGCAGTCTACAAGAACTCAACCAAAACTATAACGCCATGATCCACCAGTACAATCAATATGGTGGCGTGCCTGTCGCACAACAGCCTGCGGTACAACAAAGTTTAGCGCGACTTCGTGAACAGCAAAACTTTTTAGAACAACAAATTGCAAGCTTTAACACGCGTGTTAACGAATATAATCAAAGAGTGAATGAACTCAATCGCTTAGATCAAGGCCTTAATCTTGCGATTGATCAGTTTAATCAGCGTTTTCAACCCCGGCCATTTGATAAAGGTCTGTTTAATGGGCGAGAAATTCACATTTATGAGTTCGAGTCAGAAGATGACCTACGCATGACCTTGGCACATGAATTTGGTCACGCCTTAGGCATGAAACATCATAATGACCCCAAGGCACTGATGTATCCCATGTTAGAAGAACAAGATATGCAGCATTTTCGTTTACAAGGTGCCGATATTGCGTTGTTCAATGCCCGTTGAAGTGATGGATTGCTAAAAACAATCCCCTAATTTTAATGGGTGTATGAAATACAATCACAGCACATCTTGACTCGGGTTCGTGTTATTGTAAATAATTGAATATCCACTAGAAGCTTTGGAGACGAATGTGAGTTACTACCATATCTTAATCGAAGTAAATGACCACATCAGTACGATTGAAGAAACTCGTGATATCGAAATCTTTGATATTGTTGAGATTCAACCTTATCTCCATTCTATTCTATTGCCCTATTTCAACGAGCAACTGTTAGAACTTGAAGATGAGAATTTAGAGTTTAAGGATATTTTACATCTGGAAGTGAAACAGACGCTTTTGCCGATCAATGATTTGATTGAAGAAGAACAGAAACTGTTACCGAGTGACACCGATGTCACGATTACTGCCTATGAAGTTTTTAATAACCGAGACTTAAGCCAAGATGTCACCACGATTATTTTTGACTTACTCGATGCAATTAAACTCGATTGAAAGCGAATGATTGCACATAAAAAAGCCCTCATCATGATGAGGGCTTTTTTAATCCGGTCAGGTTTAGATCGAGAACGATGAACCACAACCACAGGTCGTTGTTGCATTTGGGTTTTGCACGACGAAACGTGAACCTTCCAAACCTTCAATATAATCCACCACTGAACCGACCAAATATTGATAACTCAATGAGTCAACCAACATTTTCACATCACCATTGATAAATTCTGCGTCGTCTTCATTTTGGTTTTCAGCAAAGTTAAAACCATAAGAAAAACCTGAACAACCACCGCCCGTAACATATACACGGAGCATTAAATCTTGATTCCCTTCACTGTCACGTAATTGACGTACTTTATTTGCGGCATTGTCGCTTAGTTCAAGTGCTTGGGCATTCATCTTAGATTCCTCAGTTCGGTTCAGCTGTCTTTCAAATCAAAAAGACCATATTTCGAGTATAGCATACTCAATATATGGTCCCTATTTGAATATTTAAAGTCAAATCAGACTAATTTTATCAAGATTGTTTGTAATTCTCATCTTGTAAGCCACATTCAAAGTTTTTCGCTGCTTGCTTACAACGGAATTGCCATAACAGTTTCATCATTCGCTTATCGTAAATACCGCGGTTGGTGAGATCAATCCGTGCTTCACGCATCATCTTTTGATAGCCAGGTTGATCGGCTGCAGGCACCTGCATCCAATATTTTTGTGGGATTTCGGCTTTCATTTTACCCAAAATACCAAATGCACGCGGTAACTGTCCTTTGACCCATTCCCGTGATTTTTGTCCATAACCTGCAGGGAATTTATCCGGGCGAATAATGATATTCCCTGTGACCTGTAAAATCGGATAATTCACAATGGCGCCTTTCGTTCCTAAACCTTTATGTAATTCCAAAGGTTTAAACACGGCAGCAGGTGCACCAATAATATCAACCTGACCATTATTAAACTTAGCCCCAAAGTTAGTGACATCAGCACTGACAGCTTGTGCACCAATTTGTTGAACCATGACTTTTTGTGCTTGATCATAGTCTAAAACCGCAATTTTCTTGCCTGCGGCTTTCGCTACGGTATTGATGCTACGGTCATTCACCAATAAAAAAGCGTCTCCAACGGGGATCACACCTGCGACCTCGTACTTACCATTCACCATATATTTAGCAAAAGCTGGGCTGGCCAAGCCTTGCATGACTTTCACTGCTAAATTGAGATCGGGAATCGCACCAATCGCGTCGAGTGAACCTGTAAACGCATTGAATTGACGCCCACGCATACCTGTGACACTAATAGCATCACATTTTCCTGCTTTGAAATCCTCAGCAATCACAGCTTCGTTTTGGCCTACACGCAGTTCAATATCCGCCCCCCAGTTTTTAGCCGCCAACTGATAATCTTTCATCAAGCTATAGACATCACCATTTTTTCCGACCAAATCGAAGACACAAACCACTTGTTTAGCCTGTACCATCGCTGTTGCAGAAATGACTAATGTCCCAACACTGAGGCTTTTCATCCACTGTTTCATACATCTTCCTTTAGACTTATTGTTGTTTATTGTGATGAGCCATTCACTTGTGCTCTTTGTTATTTTTTGATGCCCCGAATGAAACTTCACTCGGTTCATAACCACTCATTTCCTACGCGCTATATAAATTAGTTGCATCAAAACCATTTAAATCAGTCGATTAAAAACAAAAAAGAAAGCTCAATTTAAACTGAGCTTTCTTGGAACACATTCAGAAAATTATTCACCGCCCAGTGAGCATTCAAAGTTGGCTTTATCCACCGAGCAACGGGCTTTTTTCAAGACTGACATCATCGCTGGGTCATAAATGCCTCGTTTGGTCATATCCATCCGACCATCACGCAACATTTTTTGATATTTGGTTTTGTCTTCTGCTGTGAGGTTCATTTTGTATTTTGCAGGAATGCCTGCTTCTAAACGGCCTATCATCGCGATGCTTTTCGGTAGGTTTTTCACAAACCAATCTCGCGATTTTTGTCCAAAGCCTGCGGGAAATTGATCGGGGCGAATCACAAAATCAGCGGTCACTTGTAGTACAGGGAAGTTAAACATGGCGCCATTTGTGCCTAAACCTTTATAAATTTCTAAGGGTTTATAAGCATAAGCAGGTGCGCCGACCATATCGACTTGACCATTATTAAACTTCGCCACAAAGTTAGACACATCAGAAATCACCGCTTGCGCACCGACGCGTTGTACCATGATTTTTTGCGCATCGTCATAGCCCAAGACTGCAAACTTTTTACCCGCCGCTTTTTCAATGGAATTAATACTTTTATCTCGTACAAAAATAAAAGCTGAACCTAAAGGTGCAATCCCGGCCACTTCATATTTTTTACCTCCAAGATTGGTCACCATTTTGGTCGCATTACGCTGATCCAATGCAAAAGTAATCGCACGTTGTGCAATAGCATTGCTTGGAGCACCACCCAATGCATCAATAGAACCGACAAATTTATTGTACTGCCGTGCACGCATAGCGGTCATAAACACACCATCACACTTACCTGCTTTAAAATCGTTGTCGGCAACGGCTTCATCTTGACGAGGGATTAAATTAATTTCAGCCCCCCAGCCTTTTGCAGCTAGAGCCCATTCTTGCGCCATTTGATAGGACTCACCTGATTTGCCAAGCAAGTCAAATACACAGATGTCCACTTTAGCCGCTTGTGCCGTCGACGCCACACCCAAAGCAGAAAAAGCAGCGAGTGCGAGGGTTAGTTTTTTCATTCTTATGTCCTTGTTCATTTTGTTGTTTGACAGGTGTCCATACACATGCAAAATATTAAGCAAGTTAAAATTAAAAAAATAGAGCATTTACTCAAAAATCACTGTCAATTGGGCAAATTTTTTTGCTTTTCTCAATCTCTTATTTTCGGATGATTTATAAACTACTTTAAATTCATCATTTTAGAATAAAAACCAGTATCATCCGCTTTACATGAATAATGCTTAATATTACAAAGAAATACAGCTTTTCGCCTTATTCACCACCCAATGAACATTCAAAGTTCGTGCGTTCAACCGTACAACGGGCTTTTTTCAGCACGCGCATCATGCCTGGGTCATAGACTCCTTGTTTGGTTAAATCAATGCGCCCTTCGCGTAGCATACGCTGATATTTTTCTTTATCTTCTTTACTCAGTTGCATTTTGATTTTGCTTGGAATGGCCGCTTCTAGTCGCTGCACCATGGCAAAGGATTGCGGGATTTTTTGTAAAAACCATTGTCGCGATTGCTCGCCAAATTGGGCAGGAAAACGCTCGGGTCTGACAATTAAATCTGCAGTGACATTGACCACGGGAAAATTAAGCATAGCCCCTTTAGCGCCTAGACCTTTTTCAATTTCTAGTGGTTTGTAGGCATAAGCAGGTGCAGCAACCACATCCACTTCACCTGTATTAAACTTTTTTATAAAGTTGGAGATATCCGACATCACAGGAACAGCGCCTACCCGCTCTACCATCACCCGTTGTGCACGGTCATAATGCAGGATGGCAAATTTTTTACCTTGCGCTTTCTCAATAGTGTTCAAACTTCGGTCTTTGACAAAAATATAAGCTGAACCAATTAAGCCAATGCCTGCCACTTCATAGTTTTCCCCTTGTAATGTGGTGGTCATGCGTTTGGTATTGCGAGGATCAAGCACATACTCCACGGCCTTTTGTGCAATTTTATTGCTTGGCACTCCACCTAAGGCATCAATCGAACCGGCGAACTTGTTATAGGTGCGCGCGCGCATCGAGGTCATATACACCGCATCGCATTTATCATTTTGAAAGGCTTTACCGGCCAAGTCTTCGTCCTGAAACGAAATCAACTGTACCTGTGCGCCCCATTTTTTACTGACCAAAGCCCATTCTTCTAAGAATTTATAAGATTCACCTGCTTTACCCAGTAAGTCAAAGACACAGACTTGTTGCTTCGCCTGCACCATACTGGAGAAAGCGCACAGTGCGAGTGTCGATAAAATAAAAATTCCTTTTCTTTTCATTATTATCCCTTCATGTTTTTTGTTTTACTGGGGAAATATATCTGTGTGCTATTTCTCAATATAGGTCAAAAAAGGTCAACTTTTAGCTTTCCGACCAAAGGTCAAATGGTTTCATCCTCCCCTTAAAAGTAACTATTCAAGATTTCAGTTCAGATAAATTTTGAATGTTTAGTCTTTTGCTGACGCATCCATTAGAATAGGCGCACCTTTTTCTGATATTTGATAGTTCCATGATTCAGCTTGATCAAGTTTCATTGCGCCGTGGTGGACGAGTGTTATTTCAAAAAGCCTCCATGCAAATCCATCCGGGTTGGAAAGTTGGTCTCACCGGTGTCAATGGTGCTGGAAAATCAACCCTGTTTGCTGCACTCTTAGGCTCAATCGGTCCTGATGATGGCACCCTGAGCCGTCCTGCTGTATGGACAGTGGCGCACATGGCGCAGGAAGTAAAAGCCTTAGATATGGCTGCAATTGATTTCGTCCTGACCGGTGATGAAGAATATTGGAACATTCAACAACAGCTCAACCATCCTGAACAGTTAACTGACACTGAACTGGCTGATTTACATGGCCGATTCGACGAAATTAACGGTTATTCTGCACCCGCTAAAGCCGCTCAGCTTATGGCGGGTCTGGGTTTTATGGAACATCAAAACCAACTTTTGGTTTCGAGTTTCTCTGGTGGATGGCGGATGCGTTTAAACTTAGCACGTACTCTGATGAGCCGTTCGGATTTATTATTACTGGATGAACCGACCAACCACTTAGATCTCGATGCTATTTTATGGTTAGAAGATTGGTTAAATGCCTATACAGGTACTTTGATTTTAATTTCACATGACCGCGATTTCTTAGATGCCATTACTAACCGTATTTTGCATATCGAAAATCAAGAACTCACCCTCTATAGCGGTAACTATTCTACCTTTGAAACCACTCGTGCAGAACGTTTGGCACAACAACAACAAGCCTATGAAAAGCAGCTCGAAACACGGGCACATATTCAAAAATATATTGATCGCTTTAAAGCTCAAGCCACTAAAGCGCGTCAAGCACAAAGCCGAATTAAACAACTGGAACGGATGCAGCTGCTTGCTCCTGCGCATGTCGATACCCCATTTACCTTTAGCTTCCGTGAACCCACCAAAATGAGTTCACCACTACTCACTCTAGAGCAGGCTGATATTGGTTATGGCGATAAGCTGATTGCCACCAATATCAACCTACAAATCACCCCAACGAGCCGGATTGGCTTATTGGGGATGAATGGTGCTGGTAAATCAACCTTAATCAAATCCTTGGTTGGTGATTTACCTTTACTCGCAGGACAACGCAAAGCTTCCGAACTGCTGAATATTGGTTATTTTGCCCAGCATCAAATGGATTCACTGGATGAATCGGCCAGCCCAATGCTGCAATTGGCACGAATTGCGGATAAAAAAATCAGTGAAGCGACCTTACGTGCCTTTTTAGGCAGTTTCGGCTTTAGTGGCGAACGGATGGATACCCCTTGCGAGAGCTTCTCAGGCGGTGAACGTGCGCGTTTGGCATTGGCGTTAATCGTGTGGTTACGCCCCAATGTTTTGATTCTAGACGAACCGACCAACCATTTAGACTTAGATATGCGCCATGCTCTGACCATGGCTTTACAAGACTATGAAGGTGCTGTGGTCTTGGTTTCGCACGAACGCCAACTGATTGCCAGTGTGTGCGATGACCTCATTTTAGTCCATGCTGGAAAATCTACCGAATTTGAAGGCGATCTACACGATTATGCCAACTGGTTACGCCAAGCGCGCCTAGAGATGATTAAACAAGGTGGACAAATAGCACCTGTAGTGTCTAAAGTCAGTGAGCAAAAAACGCTCGTTTCCAAAGTGGATAAAGAAGCGCAGCGTAAATTGGCTGCACAGCGCCGTGAACAAACGCGCCCGATTCGTAAAAATATCGAAAAATGTGAAAGCCTGCTAGCAAAGCACCAGCCACGTTTAGTCGAAATCGAAAGTTTACTTGGTGATGCTGGCCTATATGACGCTGCACGCAAAGATGAACTCATGAAATTGATGAATGAGCAAACCGAACTGAAAAACCAAGTCAGTGAAGCTGAAGAACAAATGCTAGAGCTGATGATGGAACTTGAAGAGCTCGAAAGTTCATTCGAAGACTAAAACATTCTATCTAACACAGCTACCACTGCCCGTGATGCACAAGCATCGCGGGTTTTTTTATGCTTTTTCATTTTTATCGGCGGACTTTGGCTGAATGTTTTTCAAACACTCTCCAAACGGACCTCTTTGATATAAAAATCAATCCAGTTTTCCATCAAGAAAATTATATTTTTTTAAAATAAAACATATACTTATGAAAAATAATAACTATTATTTAGATATTCTTAAAAAGTGATTTTTCGATTATTTAATTCTGCTAAATTAATAGAATATTCAATCATGTAAACTCAAATAAACTTAATTATGCGTGTCCAAAGCACAATTTTCTGTAGCAAAACATCTCGGCCACTAAACAACAGCAACATTTCAAATTATTCAAAAACAGTTTGTTTTGAATTTAAAAGGACAAGGTAAACAGGAAAGCGGTTTTTAAATTCAAAAAATATCACAACTTTTAAATTTAGATTCTTCAGATCACATCCATTGTGGATAAAATTATACGTATTTTGACACCTAATATAAAGCGTATTTATATTTTATCCACAGCTTGGTGATGCTTATTTATTCGATTATTTTAGCTAAAGTTAACCCTTTTTAGCCGTTTTTCTTTAATTTAAAATGGCTCTTTTCGCCTTTAAAAAACGTAATTCTTGTATTTTCCAACCCCGATCGAAAATCCATGTTTCTTGGATTTGTTGGCTATTTTCAACCAAACCAATCAAAACCTGACAGCGTGTTTGGTCTCGGTTAAACTCAAATTCTTCAAATTCGACATCAGGTTTTTGAGGTTTCCAAACCCCATTTTTCACCGCATGTGCGATCTTTTCATAGCGTGTATAGTTGCTTTCTACACGATCGGCTTGCTCATAGACCACTTTAAAATGCTCATCTTCATATTGAGCTAAAACTTCATAATTACCGGTAAAAAATGCATTCACCCAAATGTCGCGTACTTGTTCTAGTTGGTTATCCATCATAATGACCTCACATTTTGCACTGTGCAAAAAGACTTGATACTTACATCATGACATCGCTATAAGTCAGTTTAATAACATTGTACATTGCTTATATTTTATTCAAAAGCATAAAAAATGCTGTAAAAAAAGCACTCTAACGAGTGCTTTTTTCTATGTATTTTGTAAAGCGTTTAAGCATCAATATCCGCATTCAGTGCATTCTCTTCAATAAATGCACGACGTGGTTCCACGTCATCACCCATCAAACAAGAGAACATACGATCAGCCTCAATCGCATCCTCAATCGTCACTTGTAGCATGTTGCGGTTTTCAGGATCCATTGTGGTTTCCCAAAGCTGGTCCGCATTCATCTCACCCAAGCCTTTATAGCGCTGAATCATCATACCGCGACGTGAATCAGACAAAATATGCTGCCAAACTTGATGGAAGTTGGTGACTGCAATTTTACGATCACCTTTTTGCAGGTAAGCACCGTCTTCAAGCAGCGTGAACCAGCTCTTAGAGTTTTTCAGCAAGCGTGCATATTCACCTGAACCCAATAAACCCGCATCTAGTAAATAGCTGTGCGGCAGATTGTGTACATAGATGGTGATACGAGGCAAATAAGTCTCGATCTTTTGACCATCTGCCAGCTCTTTTTCAAACGTTTCTAAGCTCAACTCAGGACGCAAGCTTGGCTGAATTTCTGCCACAGCACTACGCACTTGCTCAGCCCACTGCTCGACATAAGCTCGGTCATGATTGTGATCAAGCTTAAAGCCTTCCACAGAAATCAACGCATCTAGAACACTGGCAGGATAACGAACTGTTAGACGCTGCAAGCTCTTCTGAGACGTTTGATAATCTGCAATCACATTCGCCAAAGCCTCACCACGAATTGCAGGTGCAGCTTCACTAACGTGTAATTCAAGCTCATCAATTGCGTTTGAAATTAAATAGGTTTCAAGCGCATCATTATCTTTAATATATTGCTCTTGTTTGCCTTTTTTCAGCTTGTATAACGGTGGCTGTGCAATATAGATATAACCACGTTCTACCAGCTCTGGCATTTGACGGAAGAAGAAAGTCAACAATAAGGTACGAATGTGCGAACCATCCACGTCCGCATCGGTCATGATGATGATTTTATGATAACGAAGTTTATCTGGGTTGTACTCTTCACGACCAATACCACAACCTAATGCCGTAATCAGCGTGCCCACTTCTTGTGATGAAATCATCTTGTCAAAACGCGCACGTTCCACGTTTAGGATTTTACCTTTCAACGGTAAAATCGCTTGCATCTTACGGTTACGACCTTGTTTCGCACTACCACCCGCAGAGTCACCCTCGACCAGATACAATTCAGACAATGCAGGATCTTTCTCTTGGCAATCCGCCAATTTACCAGGTAAACCAGCAATATCTAAAGCACTTTTACGACGCGTCATTTCACGCGCTTTACGCGCTGCATCACGGGCACGAGCTGCATCAATAATTTTGCCTGCAATGGCTTTTGCCGCTTGTGGGTTTTCAAGCAAATATTCAGAGAATGATTTATTCATTGCCTGTTCAACCGCCGGTTTCACTTCACTTGAAACCAACTTTTCTTTGGTTTGTGAAGAGAACTTCGGATCAGGAACTTTCACTGAAACAATCGCAGTTAAACCTTCACGAGCATCATCCCCTGAAACGGCTACTTTCTCTTTTTTGAGTAAGTTTTCATTTTCCATGTAGCTGTTTAAGCCACGGGTTAAGGCTGCACGGAAACCTGCTAAATGCGTTCCGCCATCTTTTTGTGGAATGTTGTTGGTGAAGCAACGGACATTTTCTTGATAAGTATCATTCCACTGCAATGCCACTTCAACACCAATGCCATTTTCCGCCTGTACGGTAAAATGAAAAATGTCATTTAGATGTGTTTTGCCTTGGTTAATATATTTCACAAACTCAGACAGACCGCCTTCGTAGTCAAACACATGTTCCGCATGGATACGCTCATCGCGCAAAACGATGCGCACGCCTGCGTTCAAGAAAGACAATTCACGTAAACGGCGTGCCAAAATATCGACATTGAAAATAGTCTGACTAAAAGTTTCAGCACTTGGCCAAAAACGTACAGTTGTTCCTGTCGTTTCGGTATCACCAATTACCGCTAAAGGATAAACAGGATCGCCATGTTTGTATTCTTGTTGGTGAATATGACCGGCACGGTGAATCGTCAATTCTAACTTACGTGACAATGCATTCACCACAGATACACCTACACCATGTAGTCCACCTGAAACCTTGTAACTATTGTCATCAAACTTACCGCCTGCGTGCAGAATAGTGAGAATAACTTCTGCTGCAGAAACCCCTTCTTCAGGGTGAATATCGGTCGGAATACCACGGCCATTGTCCGATACACTGACAGATTCATCTTCGTGAATCGTCACCAAGATTTCATCACAGTGACCTGCAAGCGCTTCGTCGATCGCATTATCCACCACCTCAAACACCATATGGTGTAAGCCTGAACCATCATCCGTATCACCAATATACATACCTGGACGTTTACGTACTGCGTCCAATCCACGTAATACTTTGATACTAGAGGAATCATAAGCTTTTTCTGTGGTTTGTTCCGTTTGAGAAGCAGCTTGTTGATCTTCTGAACTCATGGTTTCTCCCTAGCGAAAAATAGGTCTATCCCGTGATGGGTAAAATCTAAAATCATTGTGCGACAACTTGAACTTGACCATTTTCAACACAGAATAATTGATAAGAAATAGATAAATCATGTAAGTGATTTTTGACTGATTCATACTCTAAAGTGGTAATAAAAACTTGACTACCTAGTTGGCTCAATCGCTCTATTAAACGTTGTTGTGCTGTTAAATCTAATTCTGCTGTCAGATCATCTAATAATACCACAGTTTCCTTATTACAGGCATGCAGCATTGCAATCTGTGACAGTTTTAAAGCTATGATTAACAGCTTTTTTTGTCCCCGTGAAAGCACCACGTCTGCATCACCTAGGCTTGTTTTTAAACGTAAATCTGCCTTATGCGGCCCATATTCCGTATAGCGGCGGTCGAGGTCTTTTTGATGGTGACTTTGCAGGTCATGCAGTAACCCTACATCAGTGTGAAACCCTGGACTGTATTCCAAGTCAACCTGAATATGTGGCAAAAGTTGTTTTAAATCTTGCTCAAAAAAGTCCTTCCATTGCTCCACAATACTCACTCTTTGCGAATGTAGCATTTCTCCATAATCACTGAGCATTTTGTTCCACGGTTCCAAGTCTACCAAACTTAAATTTCGTCGTGTTTTAAGTAAACTGTTCCGTTGTTTTAAGACACGCGAGTAATATTGCCATGCATGATAAAACTCTGGTTCCACGTGGAACATCAACCAATCGAGTAGCTGCCTTCTCGGCTTCGCACCATGATCAATAATATCGGTACTTTGTGGATCAATCAGTTGTAGGGGAAGAATTTTGGCTAACTGCCCTTGGGTGGCAATGTTGTCACCATTGACCTTAATCAACTGTTCACCTGACAACAGCTTTTGCATGCCAATCTTTTCTGTACTGGACTGCGCGAAAATTATGGCATCTTGGGTATCGGTTTGAATGTAGTTTTTAGGAATATGGGTACGGAAGGAGCGCCCTGTCGCCAGCAGATGGATGGCTTCCAAAATTGAGGTTTTACCTGAACCATTTTGCCCATAAAAAACATTAAACGGTTGCAATCCATGGAGAGCAACCGTCTTTAAATTTCGAACACGTTCGATATTTAAACGCGTAATTTGCATGCGTCAACCTAAGTCTTAAACACGCATTGGCATAACAACATAAGTCTGATCTTGATGCGCAGGGTCTTGAACCAAAACCGACTGATTGGCTTCGGTCATGGTCATAGACACATCATCACCATCCAATGCACCTAATACATCCAAGATATATTGGGCATTAAAAGACATTTCCATTGGTGCATTACTATATTGAATCGCCAAGTCTTCTACGGCTTCATCTTGTTCTGGGTTATTCGCACGAAGCTGTAGCGTATCGGCATCAAAATTTAAGAACACACCACGTAGTTTTTCATTACTTAAAATCGAAACACGTTGTAAAGATTGCTTAAAGACATCATGTGCAATTAAGACATTTTTATCACCACCACGTGGAATCACACGGCGATAGTCAGGGAATTTACCATCAATCAGTTTCGTCGTGAAACGAACAGTCGTTTCACCTTGTTCTTTGTCACGACTAGCAATTGAAATGGTCACATTCAACAGCTCACGACCAATCAACAATGCCAATTGCTCATCTTCAATGCTCAGTAAACGTTGTAATTCAGCTACAGCTTTACGTGGCACAATGGCTTGGATCAACTGCGTTGCATCTGAGCTGGCGACAGTTTCACACAGCGCCAAACGGTGACCATCTGTGGTCACTGCACGTAATTGATTGTTATCAATCTCAAGCAAGGTTCCCGTGAGATAAAAACGTACGTCTTGTACCGCCATAGCAAAAGCAGTTTTTTCAAATAAACGCTTTAATTCACGCTGCGTCACCGCTACTTGGGTGCCTTGCGTGTTTTCTGTGCTTAAAAGTGGATAATCTTCAGCTGGTAAAGTCCCGAGAACAAAACGGCTATTGCCTGACTTTAAAATACAGCGTTGATCTTCAGTAATCTGTAAGTCAATTAAGGCTGCAGTTGGCAAAGATTTACAAATATCCATCAACTTACGTGCAGGAACAGTTGTTTCACCCGCTTGTAAACATGCCCCATCAGCAAGTGTGGTACTGGCAACCAGCTCAACCTCTAAATCAGAGCCTGTAATAGTCAAAGACTCTTGATTTACTTGAACTTTGACATTTGAAAGAATGTTTAAAGTATGGCGACGTTCAACCGCTCCTACGACATGTGATAGAACATTAAGTAAGCTTTCTTTCGCGATTTTTAAACGCACGATACATTCCTCGAAATACTGAAGATAAAAGAATAAATAAAAGTGTTTTTAGCAGTGTACTATGCGGCAGAACATGCCGCATTGCAAGAACAGAATTTGAACAATCACACTTAACTTTGTAGTAAGCGCTGTAAGTTTTTATAGTCCTCATTGAAGATCGGATCTTCATCTCTCAAACTGACCACTTTTTCACAGGCATGCATCACCGTACTATGATCACGCCCACCAAAAGCCATCCCAATTTCAGGGAAACTGTCGCCCGTTAACTCACGCGCCAAACCCATCGCCAATTGGCGTGGGCGTGCATAAATACGGGTACGTTTAGGTCCAACCAACTCTTTCAGTGGAATTCTAAAGTACTCACTCACCACACGTTGAATATTTTCAGTACTGATGGTTCGTGCACGAATCGCCAAGACGTCTTTTAAAGACTCACGCACGACATCTAAGTCAATCGCTGTGCCTTTAAAGCGCGAAATGGCCACCACTTTATTCAACGCACCTTCAAGCTCACGAACATTCGCAACGACTTGTTGTGCAATAAACAAGGCACAATTTCGCGGCAGTTCGACGTCATTGCTTTCTGCTTTTTTCAGCAAAATTTCAATTCGTGTTTCAATATCTGGTGGTTCAACCCCCACTGATAAGCCCCACGAAAAACGTGAAACCAAACGAGGGTCTAATTCAGTCAATTCTTTTGGATAGCGGTCAGAAGTCAAAATAATTTGCTTAGACTCATCTAAAAGTGCGTTAAATGTATAGAAAAACTCCACTAAACTTGCCTCTTTTCCTGCAAGTAAGTGAATATCATCGACCAATAATAGATCTAAAGATCGGCAATTTTTCTTAAATTCTTCCACTTTGCCCTGTTGCAAAGAGCTGACAAAATCCTGCACAAAACTTTCAGCCGTCATATACATGACGCGCGCATTAGGCTTGGCTTGCAATAAAGCATTACCAACCGCCTGCATTAAATGCGTTTTACCCAATCCAGTCGGACCATATAAAAATAATGGATTGTGCTGAGAAGCCCCCAACTGAGTCAAAACCTTACGACATGTTTCAGCAGCCATCTGGTTTGAACGCCCCTCAACAAAAAGTGAGAAACTAAATAAAGGGTTAAGCTGACGTTTACGATTATTTTTAGCAGGACTTTCGTCTTTTTCTTTTTTAGGGCGCTGCACAGGCGTAGGTGCTGACTCTAAAGCTGCAGTTGTGGTTGCAGGTTGTTCAGCCGCAGATAAAATCGCCCCAGGTCTTGAATCGACTAAAATTTCAACCTTACGCACACGTCCTTCAGAGAGTTGTTCAACTAAAATAGTAATCAACTCAAGATGGTGTTCTTGAATGTAACGTGTCCAATAGGGATTCGGCGCATACAGACGTAATGTGTCATTTAACTCTTCTGCAACTAAAGGGCGTATCCACATCGTAAAGACATTCCCAGATAGCTCTTGTCGCAAGCGAGTTAAGCAGTCCGTCCAAAGCATGTGAAACCCCTATTCATTCCATCGATAATTAATAAAAACACGAAGCACCCACCGAAGCGGGTCGCCATTCTAACCAAGTTATCCACATCTGTCATGGGAAATTCTGTCGATATTGCTCAAAAAGACTACTTATGAAAACAAATTTAAATTCAAATGCTATTGTGGATAAGTTTATCCTCAAGCTGTGGATAGAATATAGCATAAAGTTATCCACAAACTATTATTTTTATAAAAACAACTTTATCCACACCATATAATTATGTTTTTTAAATAGAAAAGTGCAATTTCCACAGAAAAATACAACCCTAATAGTAATAAATTTAAATTTATAAATTTGAATTTATTTATAAGAGCGCTGTTTTTGGGGATAACTTCGCTTGAGATATGAATTTAAATTTAAAGCATTACAATGTAATTGAATTTAAACAACTGTGGATAATTATGTGAATAATCTTGCTGATAACTTATATCACTTTAATAAACAATAATCTAGCTTGTGTATAATAAAAAACGCTGTGTATAAGAGATTTGAGCTTTTATTGCAGGCATACATTAAAAACAAGTTAATTTTGCAAGAAAATCTATTTTTCATTGACAGCTCAAGCAATGAACACTAAAATCGCGAACCTTCATTGAATGATCATTTTTGGAGTTTCGATATGAAACGTACATTCCAACCATCTGAATTAAAGCGTAAGCGCGTTCATGGTTTCCGTGCTCGTATGGCTACTAAAGCTGGTCGCCAAGTATTAGCTCGTCGTCGTGCAAAAGGTCGTCACAGCTTAACTGTTTAATCAATAGTTAACGCTTAAAGCGATTTTGGGTGTTATGACTACACTTTATGGCTTCAGCACAGAGGTTCGTATTCGCTGTGCTGCCGATTATAAAAGTGTCTTCGATGGTGCGCTTTTTAAAGTGCATCAACCCCATTTCTTATTTCTAGCAAAACTGACCGAACAACCTCATAGTCGTTTGGGTATTGTTGTTGCTAAAAAGAAAGTGCGTCGTGCACACGAAAGAAATAGAGTAAAACGTTTGGCTCGCGAAAGCTTTCGCTTGCATCAACAGCAATTAACTTTAGATATTGTGGTTATGCCTAAAATGGGGATAGAAACAGTGCCTAATGCAGAGTTGCACCAGCAATTACAATTTGCTTGGCAAAAATTACAACGTCTTGCCAAAAAGCATCAAAAAATAGCTCCCTCCCTGCAAAAGTAGAGATGGCCAATGGTCCGGTTACTGCATTGGTTAATTCGATTTTATCAAATTGCGATTAGTCCTTTACTTGGACCGCGTTGTCGTTATATCCCTACATGTTCTCAATATTCATTGGAAGCAGTCCATACACATGGTGCTGTGCGTGGTGTGTGGTTGGCTACTAAACGTATTTGCCGTTGTCATCCTTGGGGTGGATCGGGGTATGACCCTGTTCCAGCTAAAAGGATTCGTTTTATCTCTTTTCAGCAAATAGATTCTCAAAAGCGTCTGCTTGCTGTACCCTTTCGTGATTGTTTCTTGAACCAAAATCACTCTAACCACTTGGGGTAATAGATATGCAACAATGGGCCAGGTTTGCCATTCTCGGGGCCATGTTTGTTGTCGCTTATTTGCTTATTTTGGCTTGGCAAAAAGATTATGGACATGTGGCAACTCAGCAACAGCCTCAACAGGCTGCTGTAGTTTCGCATGAAGTATCTGCAGATTTGCCAAATGCTCAAACGGCTTCAGCAGCGTCTGATATGCCACAAGCAAATATCGCGACTCAGCAACCAGTTACAGAAGCTAAAGCATCTGTAAATCAACAGCTTATTTCAGTACAAACTGACCTTTATCATCTTTGGATTAACCCTAAAGGTGGTGATATTGTTCGTATTGAATTGTTAAACCATGACAAGAGCAAAGACAGCAATGAAGCATTTGTCATGCTGGAAAGTGATGCGAAACGTACTTATGTGGCGCAGTCTGGTTTAATTGGTCTTAATGGTCCAGACAGTAATCGTAGCGGTCGCCCGATGTATGAGATTGAAAAATCTGCTTATACATTAAACGATGCCAAAGCGGTTCAAACGGAAGATGGTAAAAGCATCAAAGTGTTAACTGTACCGATGGTACTGAAAACAGCGGATGGTGTGGAAATCATTAAAACCTTTACCTTCAAGCAAGGTGACTATCCTATTGTTGTGAACCATAAAGTGGTGAACCGCAGTGGTCAAAACTGGCAGGGTCAAATGTTTGGTCAACTCAAACGTGACAACTCTGAAGATCCAGGTAAGTCAGACCAAGGTATTTTCACATTGGGCACTTTCTTAGGTGGTGCTTGGGGTTCGCCAGATGAACATTATAACAAGCTGAAATTTGCTAACTTCAATGAAGAAAAATTGAATGTTGAAGCGAAAGGTGGCTGGGTTGCTATGGTTCAGCACTATTTCGTCAGTGCTTGGATTCCAGGTGACTTAAAGCTTACGCAAGGTAACGGTCAACCGTATGTTGCAAAATTAGAATCGCGTAAGTCGACTGATGATATGAATATCATTGGTTTTACTTCACCAACAATTACTGTGCCTGCAGGAACAGTGGCTGAGATTGATGCGACTTTCTATTCAGGCCCTAAAGTTCAATCTGAGCTAAAAGAATTAGCAACAGGTTTGAACCAAACTGTTGATTATGGTTGGTTATGGCCAATTGCGAAATTGTTGTTCTTGGGTCTTGAGTTCTTCCACGGTTTAGTGGGTAACTGGGGCTGGGCAATTATTCTGTTAACGGTCTTGGTGAAACTGATTCTGTGGCCATTGTCGTCTAAGAGCTATCGCTCAATGGCGAAAATGCGTGTTATTGCACCTGAAATGCAACGTATGAAAGAAGAGTTCGGTGAAGACCGTATGCGCTTCTCTCAAGAAATGATGGCATTGTATAAACGAGAACAAGTCAATCCGCTTGCTGGTTGTTTGCCATTGTTATTACAAATGCCAATCTTCCTTGCATTGTACTGGGTATTGATGGAGTCTGTTGAACTTCGTCATGCACCATGGTTACTTTGGATTCAAGATTTGTCAGCAATGGATCCGTGGTTTATTTTACCGCTGTTGATGGGCGCAACCATGTTCATTCAGCAGTCTTTAAATCCACAGCCTGCAGACCCGATGCAAGCCAAAGTATTCCGCATCATGCCGATTGTTTTTACAGTCTTTATGCTGTTCTTCCCTTCGGGCTTGGTGTTGTACTGGATTGTCAACAACAGTATCACGATCATTCAACAAACGTTGATCAACAAATCTGTTGAAAAAGATCGCTTGAATAAGGAAAGTGCGTCGAGCTAATCGAGGCAACTTTTCGCGAAAAGCTGAATAAATCCGCTTAAGATGGTAATCTTAGGCGGATTTTTCTTTGCGCGTTTTTAAGATTTTTAGGTGAATGTTATGTACAACCGAACTACGATTGCTGCCATTGCAACACCACCTGGGCGTGGTGGTGTCGGGGTCATTCGCCTATCTGGTCCTAAATCGTACGAGATTGCACAGGCCTTGACTCAAAAGGACTTACCGAAAGCGCGTTTTGCAGGTTTTCGCCAGTTTTATGATGCATCTGGTGAAGTGATGGATGAAGGCTTAGCGATTTGTTTTCCGAACCCGAATTCGTTCACTGGTGAAGATGTGGTTGAGTTGCAAGGGCATGGTGGCCCTGTGATTCAAAATGCTTTACTGGGACGTTTGTTGGAGCTTGGTGCAATTGCTGCAAAAGCCGGTGAGTTTTCCATGCGTGCTTTTGAAAATGGCAAACTGGATTTGGTACAGGCGGAAGCGATCGCTGACTTGATTGATGCGACATCACAAGCGGCTGCACGTTCTGCAGTACGTTCATTACAAGGCGCATTTTCAACTAAAGTAAATCGCGTGCTGGAGCAATTGATTCATCTACGTTTGCATGTGGAAGCTGCAATTGATTTTCCTGAAGAAGAAATTGATTTTCTTGCGGACGGGAAAATTTTAAATCTTTTAGATGGTGTTACGGCTGCTGTGAACCAAGTGCAACAATCGGCTCGTCAAGGACAGTTACTGCGTGAAGGTTTACAAGTGGTCATTGCAGGGAAACCGAATGCGGGTAAGTCATCACTACTCAATGCTTTAGCGGGCATTGAACGCGCCATTGTGACGGATATTGCAGGTACGACGCGGGATGTCTTACATGAAAAAATTACCCTGAATGGTTTACCTATAACACTAACCGATACCGCGGGTTTGCGTGAAACAGGTGATATTGTAGAAAAAGAAGGGATCCGCCGTGCCATTAAAGAAATTGAGCAAGCCGATCTGTTACTTTTGGTTTATGACTTAAGTCAAGGTGAAGACCCACTCAAACTGGCGCAAGCATATTTTGCTGAGCATATTGAACCGAAACGTTTAATGCTGATTGGCAATAAGTGTGATTTGACGGAAACAACATCACATATCGAAGATTTTAACGGCTTTCGTCATATTATGGTTTCGGCCAAGCAAGAAACTGGCGTTCAAGCGCTCATAGAAGCGATTACAGCGCATGCAGGCTTCCAGCCAGAAGAAGATACCTTTATTGCGCGTACACGCCATTTAGACGCAATGAAACGCACTCAGCTTTATCTTGCTGAAGCCCGTGAACAATTGGTGGTGTATAACGCAGGTGAGTTAGTCGCAGAGTCGCTCCGTTTGGCACAAAATGCCCTCGGTGAAATTACAGGGGGCTTTAGTGCGGATGATTTACTTGGGAAAATTTTTGGATCGTTCTGTATTGGAAAATAACACTGCTATTGATGAAAAAACCCTCTGATTAGGGCTTTTTCATATTTAAAGTTAGAGGTGTACTGCTCTGATGTGAAAACCACAGATAAAAACACAATATACCAATAGCAATACAAAAGCTGATCACTGCGAAACTTAAGCCAAAGTGATCTGCTAGATAGCCCACAGCCACAATGGGCACAATCGTACCTAAATAACCGATAAAAAGATAGGTTGACATTACAGCCGCTCGGTTTTCTGTGGTGGTCATGGCATAAATCAGACCAAAAGCACCAATCAAAGTTAAACCGTGCCCAATTCCCACTAAAAAATCGCTGATAAAGAAAAATATACTCAGTTGAAACAGCATACACAAAGCTAAAATGCCTAGGCTTAGGATCAAGGTGATTAAGCCATAGTTGAGACACTGATTAGCAGGTATGGCTCTGGCAAAATACTGCACCACGGCAGAGATAATCAAAATACTGGTAATGGCTGAGCCACTGACGAGTGGGCCATGCCACGGCAGAATATCACTGACAAATGACGGAGATAAAGAAGCAAATAAGCTAAATGCAGCAAAGGCACTAAATGCGGTAAATCCAACAATCAAAAACAACTGATGATATTGTACTTCTGGTCGGAGTAGTTTCGGAGCAAGACTAAAGGGCTGTACTGTAAACGTGGGAGATTGAACCCAAAATAAGCCAAAGAAACACACTACAGCACCAAGAATAACGGGGAGATAAGGGCTGACCAAAGGGTATTCTGAAAATTGAGCAATCAGGCCACCAATCAGCGGGCCTAAGCCAAAACCTACTGCGGTAATCATCGAACTCAGTTGTGGCGCTATTTGTTGATGACTTTTCGGTACGGTATACATTAGTCCCAATAAAGCTGAAGTGGTCATCAAACCAGACGCAATACCAATAATAAAGCGCCCCAAAGACAGGATTAGAGCATTAGAAGCATAGACAGAAATCACCAATCCCACGGTGATAAATACCAGCCCCACTTGTAAGGTACGTAGATAGCCGATGCTATTACTGGTCCGTCCAAGAAAGAGTAATGTGGCAAGACAGCCGAACATATATGCCACAAAAATATAGGTGATTTGGCTCGGCAGTAAATGCCATAAGGCTTGGTATAGGGGGTAAAGCGGACTGGCCAAAGCTGTCCCCATTGTTCCCATCATTAAAGCAAGGCTAACCATGCAAAATGGACGCCAAGAAGTGGTTGTTGTCATGCAAATGCCATGAGGCTCTCTGTCAAAACAAGTGATCTGTTTAAACAGTGAGAAGAAAATGATAGAGAGCAACAGTGTATCGGCTTGAGGAAAAAATGGTCAACTAAAAACTTGAAAAAGAACGCAATAAAACTTAGCCGTAACGTTTCAGCAGTTTTAAGAACTCAGCTAACTCTTCTTCATTGACCTGTTCTGCATGTGCTAAAACATGATGGCGTAAGTGGGCTTCAACGAGTTCATTCATTAGCCCATTGACTGCACCTTTTATGGCAGCAACTTGTTGTAAAACGTCGATACAACTGGCTTCTGGATGCGCAATGGAGTGCTCAACAGCGTTCACTTGCCCTTGTAAACGTTTTACGCGGTTTAAAATTTTTTTATCTTTATGCAAATGACTCAACACATTGCTCCAAAAAATAAATATACTGTATGGGAGTATATTGGTGAATGATTTTAAATGCAAAATAGCCCATCACGTCAGCACACGCATCATTTTGATGAAGGTAATCCACTGGCCCAAAAACGGATATTAATCGCGACCATTTTAACGGCAGTCATGATGTTATTAGAAGTGATTGGTGGATGGATTTTCCAATCAATGGCTTTACTGGCAGATGGTTGGCATATGAGTTCGCATATGCTGGCACTGGGTTTGGCGTATTTTGCCTATCGTGCTGCACGGCATTATGCCCATGATCAGCGCTTTAGTTTCGGCACATGGAAAATTGAAATTCTTGCAGGTTACAGCAGTGCTATTTTGCTGATGGTAGTAGCAGGTTTTATGGCTTTTCACTCAATTCAACGCCTTTTTTCGCCTGTACAAATTCATTATAACGAAGCAATTCCAATTGCGATTTTAGGCTTATTGGTTAATTTAATCTGTGCATGGTTGCTGCACGATGGCGACCATCACCATCACCATCACCATCACCATCACCATCACGCTCATGATCATGCAGCAGAAGTACATGCCCATCATCATGATTTAAATCAGAAAGCTGCATTTATGCATGTGGTGGCAGATGCTGTGACGTCTATTTTTGCTATTATTGCTTTGATTTTTGGTAAGTATTTTGGTTGGGATTTTCTTGACGCTGCCCTTGGGATTGTGGGGTCAATATTGGTGGCAAAATGGGCATGGAGCTTAATGCAAGAAACGGGAAAAACCTTGTTAGATGCTGAAATGGACCATCATGTGGTGGAAGAAATTCGCGAGGTAGTGGCAGAACTACCACAAACGACTTTGACCGATTTACATGTTTGGAAAGTAGGTAAAGGCAAGTTTTCATGTATTTTGGCTTTAGAAACAACATCGGATTATTGTGCAGATCAGGTGCGTGAGATGCTGTCGATTCATGAGGAAATTGTTCATGTTTCAGTCGAGATTAACTCTATTTTATTTGATGTTCCACGTGAAACTTTGGTCGGTTGATCGTTCTGTCATGTTGGGTTTCGGTAAAGCATAAGAAAAAATGATTCAATGCTTGAATAATACACTCTACACTAGCGCCGTGGTTCTCCGATTGAAAGAGCAAAAAGTGATGATAAAAAAACTGGGTTTGGCACTACTTACAAGTGCAATTGCAAGTATGAGTATGGCCAGTGTAGAAAGTGTTCAAGCCAACTTAAAAAAGAATTATCCAAATATTAATGTTCAAAATATTCAAAAAACAGAAATGTCGGGCATTTATAGCGGATCTTTAGATGGCGAAATTGTGTATTTAGGTGAAGCGGCTGAGCATGTGATTGCAGGTTCAATGGTGCGCTTAAAAGATCAGAAAAATTTAAGTGCAGCTTTATATGTGCAACAAAATTCGCTCGATTGGAATAAGCTGCCGTTAAAAGATGCCATTAAAATGGTTAAAGGCAATGGGAAACGCCAATTGGCTGTTTTTTCAGACCCGAACTGTCCTTACTGTAAGCAGTTAGAGGCTGAGTTGAATAAGCTGAATGATGTGACCATCTACACTTTTATTTACCCCATCAAGGCACAATCAGTTGCACCATCGAAGCAAGTATTTTGTGAAGCAGACCCTGCCCTTGCGTGGAAAAATTTGATTGCGAAAGGAACTCAGCCGACATCGAAAAAACCGTGTGCTAATCCAATTGAACGTAACTTACAATTGGGACAGAGCTTAGGCTTACAAGGAACGCCTGTGGTTATTTTCTCAAATGGTTTTAAAGTGAATGGCGCTGTGCCTTCAACCACCATTGAAAATATGTGGCGTGAACTGGGCTTATAATAGTCCAAATATAAAAAGCACCTGAAAAGGTGCTTTTTTTAATGGATGTTTTAGGCTTTTTTGGTGACCATGTTATAGATGAATAAAATAATGATGGCCCCAATAACTGAAGCAATAAAGCCTGCTGCCGAGCCTTCACTATAGAGACCAAGTAAACGACCGCCATAGGTAGCTAAGAGTGAACCTGCAATCCCCAGTAACGTGGTAACAATGAAGCCTGCTTTATCATCACCTGGATGAATGGCACGCGCGATGAGACCTGCAATAAAACCTACGACAATAGCAACAATAAGTGACCACATGAGCCAACTCCTTTTTTTATCATGTCTTTGTTTTTAAATCATGTGCAAAATTATCATCGGGCATAATGCGACTATGCAGTAGAGTGAATCTGCTAAAAACTGTATGTTTTATGTACTTATGTGATAGTGAAAATAAAAAAAGTGGCCTTCGGCCACTTTTTTCTCGATAGGTCTTAAAGACCAATTTCACCAATAAAGGGCAAATGACGGTACTTTTGGTCGTAGTCTAGGCCATAACCAACGATGAATTTATCTTCAACGTCAAAACCTAAAAACTTCACATCGAGTTCAATTTCACGGCGTGAAGGCTTGCTGACTAAGGTGCATAGCTCAATTGAGTTTGGAGAACGTGTTTCTAAAATTTCTAATACTTTGCTCAAGGTGTTGCCTGAGTCGATGATATCTTCAATCACTAAGATATCTTTACCGCGAATTTCACCATCTAGGTCTTTTAAAATTCTTACATCACGTGAAGATATCGTACCGCCGCCATAACTCGATACCGTCATGAAATCGAGTTCATGTGGTTTTGAAATGCTACGACATAAGTCTGCCATGAAAATGACTGAACCACGTAATAAACCAATCAGTACGAGTTCCTTATCACTGTTTGCATAATGCGCATCAATTTGTGCACCAAGCTCTTTTACTTTCGCTTGAATCTCTTCAGTAGAAATCATTACGCTCATTTGAACGGTCATGGGTAGATACCTAAAAATTAAAAAAAATCAAAAATAAAAAAGGCGTTGACCTGCAACACCTCTATATATGCATTAATTTTAATATATCTCTAAACGAGATGCACCCCCTTTTGCCCGCTGAAAATGTAATCATTGCATTGTAGGCGGGATGCAGCTTGGTTTAGAGGCAAAAATCAAAGTCGTTTCAAAACTTGATTAACCGCTTAAATTTTTGCTATTTGCTGCTTAGTCTTGCAGATAAGCCTTCTGACCAAAAATATAAGTCGCATGAATATTGCGGTCATCACCCATAGTCATCAGAGCAAATAAAGCATCTTCAATCCCTTTTGCACGTTGCTGACGTAATGCTTGCAACGCGGTTGCTTTGAGGTCGAGCACCACAAAGTCGGCTTCTTTGCCTACATTAAAGTTACCGAGCTTATCATCCAAGCTCAGTGCTTTGGCACCGCCCAGCGTAGCGTGGTAGAGCGATTCAAATGCGGACAGTTTATCACCTTGAAGTTGCTGTACTTTATAGGCTTCATTGAGGGTTTGTAGTTGGTTAAAAGAGGTTCCTGCACCAATGTCTGTACCAAGCCCAACTTTTACCTGCTTTTCCCAAGTCTTGTTTAACGGAAATAAACCACTACCTAAAAAGAGGTTGGAGGTCGGACAGAAAGCAATGGCCGAGTCAGTCTGATGCATGCAGTCCCACTCTGCGTCTTCTAAATGCACGCAGTGGGCAAAGACCGAATGTGAACCCGTTAAGCCAAAGTGATGATAAACATCGAGATAACCTTGCTGTTCTGGGAATAAGTCTTTCACCCAAGCGATTTCATTTTTATTTTCACTTAAATGCGTATGCACATATACATCTGGGTATTCAGCTTTGAGCTGCCCTGCTTTAGCCAATTGCTCTGGTGTTGAGGTTGGGGCAAAACGTGGCGTAATTGCATATAGATTACGGCCTTTGCCATGCCATTTCTCAATCAGTGCTTTAGAGTCTGCATAAGCACTTTCAGGTGTGTCACACAGACCTTCAGGTGCATGACGGTCCATCATGACTTTACCTGCGATCAGACGCATCTGGTGCTGCCCAGCCGCTTCAAATAGTGCATCGACTGATTCGCTATGCACAGTACAGAAGACTAAGGCTGTGGTGGTGCCATTTTTCAGCAGTTCTTGCACAAAGAATTGGGCAATCTGGTCGGCATAGGCTTTATCGGAAAATTGTAATTCGGTTGGGAAAGTATAGGTATTGAGCCATTCGAGTAGCTGTTCGCCATAGGCCCCCACCATTTCTGTTTGTGGAAAATGAATGTGGGTGTCGATAAAACCCGGCACAATCAATTGTTCATGATAGTGCTGAACCTCGACGCCAACAGGAAGGTGCTGTTGCCCCTCCTGCCAAGATCCAAACCATTGGATTTTGCCATTGTGGCTAATCAGTAAACCATCTTCTACGTAACGCACTTGGTCGTGAATTTCACGCGCTTGGGCAACCGTATTCTGAATATCTAGGAAGCGACCGCGAACCGCCGTCGTTGCAACTACAGAAGACATTTTAAACCTGCGTTTTGACTTTTTTTCGATTGATTGTACCGCAAACTGGATATTTTTCACGGCTATTTACGGAAGTTTTTTTATGCTATGCATAAGCACACGCTTTGGACTTAAATGATTCAATCTATTCGCAAAATTTTGCTGAGAAAGTCTTTATCTTTAAATGCTGAATCAGTACAGTGTCGGCATTGATAAAATAAGAGACCATGACCCGCATGTATTTTTGGAATACCAAAGCATTAGCACATGAATTATCTAGCAATACCCTCGATAAAAAGCATTATAAAAATTATTACTTAGTCACCGCCTTATTGGTTTCAGTGGTGTATTACTACGGCATGTATTCACCCTATGGTGATGTTCGTGTGATTGGTGTTGAGGGACTTTTGACCTTATTGATTATGTATATTGGGATTCAAAGCACTTATAAAGCCAATGGCGGCGATGAGGGTGAGCATTTCTTAGGTCGAATCACAGCCTTGTCTTTTCCCATTTTGGTACAAACCACTGTGGCGGGTGTGGTATTTGGTGCAGTGTTATTGGGGCTTTATTTTGCTTTTAATCTAGAAGGCACGGCGTTTGATCATTGGTATGAATGGACTATTTCGCTATTTACCATCTTCCTGCAAATCTTGTTTTTCACGCGTTTGGTGTCTTATATGAAGCGGGTTAAAGCACATACCATTTAAGCTTGAAAAAAATATTGTCTTCGAATCTATGCCTGTCAGTTTTAGAGTTGACAGGCATTTTCTTTTTCAATTTAAACTTTATTTGATAGACGCAAGCGTCATCCGCAACCTGCGTAGTGTTTGGAATAGATTGTTTTTGCAATACAGATTTTTTAATTATAGAACGTGAGCAGGTTTTGCAGAGGACAAATGCTTTCTTTACGAAACTTCGCTTCTCATTTGGCGAAACAAAAGAATAAATGAGCTCCCAGTATTGAATTTAAAAAAGATAAGACTCCGCCGTGAATAACCTAAAAGTGATAGTGCTTCTACTAAAACGCCTGAACAGAGCCGTATTACTTTTTGGACACCTATTTTAAATAGGTGATTTAGAGCGCCACTTTATTCCACAAAATAATGCGCAGCAAAATGCGCATCATTGCCAATCACATCAAACACATCTTCACGCAGTGACATCCCCGCACATTCATCCCCGACCATCCAAAGTCCCAAGGTAGGCAGCATGCCTTCATGCAACGGAGTTTTTACCCAGCGTTGCATGACATAGCCATATTTGTCGTAGTCATCGAAGTAAAAACTCCCTGAGGCTGCACCGCAATCGACATTGTTTTGTAGGATATGAATATTTGCGCCTTCGCGCGCTAAGATGGGCTTACGCACCCATTTCCCTGCATAGTGAGCGTGTGCATCATAAGCGTGGGTTTCTAACAACAATGGATGATTTGGAAAGCGTTTCCATAGCTCGATCAACAGGGCTTTATTGGAGAGTAGCATTTTCCAACACGGTTCAATCCATTCGGTTGCGGGTTTGAGAAACTGCGAAAAATTTTCTTCCCAAATCCATTCCCACGGATACAGCTTAAATAAATGCTGAATCTCTTGCTGATGCAAATCGACGAAGGCTGTGCCATTCCAACCGATGTTTTCCATCGACAGTTCGCTGACATTTAAGCCTGCCTGAAAAGCGGTATCCATGAGGTATTCTAAATTGCCCCAATCTTCACGCCCTGCTTCTTGGCAGGCTGCAAAATGGACACGGCTACGCGCAGGATAGAGCTGTTTCCAACGCTCAATTAGCTTTTCATGAATGCTGTTGAACTGATCACGGTTTGCAATATTTTCGACCTGTTCAATCCAATGCCACTGTGCAACAGAGGCTTCGAGTAAACCCGTTGGCGTATCGGCGTTGTATTCCAGCATTTTGATGGCTTGACCATCATAGGCAAAATCGAAACGGCCATAGAGCATCGGCGCTTGGTTATTCCATGAGTGCTCAATCAAAGGAATCGCTGCTGGGGGGAGTTGAAAATATTCGGGATAATGACCGCGTTGAATCATGTCCCCTGCCACTTCAAGGCACATCTGGTGTAATTCGTTCGAGGCATCTTCAAGCTGTTCAATTTGCTTGAGGCTAAACTCATAAGCCACCCCTTCTGACCAATATATTGAACCATCCCGCGAAGGCAAGTTGTAGTAGTCAAAACCAATCTCTTGATGCATCTGTTGCCAGTTTGCACGCTCAGGCAGTAGAACTCGTTTCATGTATTAACCTCCGAACGAGCCTCCGCCACGGCCGAAGCCTCCCCGAATGGGTTGGGATTTGGCATGGCTAAAAACGTGAGTCGAGATTTTGGGTGCGCCTGTCGAATGTCGTCCACGTGCTTTCATGACTTGACCTAAGTAACGGACTTTACGATTATTTTTATAATATTGTGGGCCGATATAAACCCCAGTAGAACCACTATAGCTTGATTCGCCATTTTCATTAGCAGGTTCGCACAGTTCAAAATGCCAGTCTTGGTAGCAGTTGTATTGGTTATTATAAACATCCTGTTGTAGGGTTTTAGAACCGCTACATGCCGTGAGTAAAACCGGCACCACAACAAGAGTTAATTTTTTGGTACGCATGGATGAGCAACCTTCGGGTTGTTTTATTATTACAGGTAAAACCAAGGGTTTTAAGCCCGCTTATCATAGGGAGCTGTCTGCACAAAGTACAGTACATTTACATAGAAAATCATAGGATTAAGTCTTGTGCATACTAAAATTTGGTCATAAAAAAGCCTTCACAGTGGAAGGCTTTTTTAAAAGATTAGAGGGTGGTTTGATGATGTTTCTTACTGTATCGAATCGACAAGATCGCAGTAATGCTCAGCACCAACACAATAAAGCCCAGTGAAATCCAAATTGGCATATGGAACACATCCAACATCAGCATCTTAAAGCCAATGAACACCAAGATAATACCTAAACCATACGGGAGATAATGCATCTTGGTTGCTGCACCAGACAACAAGAAGAACATCGCACGTAGACCCAAAATCGCCATTAAGTTTGCTGTTAACACAATAAACGGATCAGAAGTCACCGCGAAAATTGCAGGAATGGAATCCACCGCGAAAATTACATCCGACGCTTCAACTAAAATCAACACCAAGAACAGCGGCGTTGCCCACAACATCCCGTTTTGACGGACGAAGAATTTATTGCCGTGCATTTGCGGGGTAATCCGCATATGTTTACGTAGCCATTTTAAGATCGCCATATCTTCGATATTGGTTTCTTCTTCGCCCTGCCCTTTGAAGAATTTGAAGCCCGTATAGACTAAGAAGGCACCGAAAATATACAGAATCCATGAGAACTCTTGCACGAACCACGCGCCAATAAAAATAAAGATGGTACGTAGAATAATCGCGCCCAAGACACCGTAAAGCAGTAATTGGCGTTGTAATGCAGGTGGGATGGCAAAAGCAGCAAAGATCATCAGCCAGACAAAGACGTTGTCGACGGCTAAAGATTTTTCAAGTAAATAGCCTGCGAAGTACTCCATGACCTTGGTATTGGCCACAGTGACACCTGCAGTTTGTTGTAGATACAGCCAGAGACCTGCACCAAAGAGTGATGCGACGGAAACCCATGCAATACTCCATAACGCGGCTGTTTTGATTTTAACTTCTTGGCCTTCTTTTTGTTTAAAGCCTAAAAAGTCGATCAGTAGCATCACAGTAACAATGCCGAAAAAAGCAAGGTATAGCCATAAATTGCCGATAGATTCCATGAAATCCTCCACATCCAGCAATCGGCCACAAAAAAACCTTGACCTGCTGCCAGATGAAATAAAACATCTGTAACAACATGATCAAGGTCTTGCCTACATTTTAGCGTATGTATTTTGTGCGCTAAAATGCTCAGATACCGACTTTTTGCAAAGTGTAATGACGATAATCTGACACGTGAAAGTGATGCATAGCATGGATTTTTCACGTTTGGAGGAGGCTACTCCCCTTGTTCAACATAAATTTGGTTTTGGGTTTGATCCAAAAGTGAGCTAAGCATCGCATATTTTTATGGTTTGAGCAAATATTAAAGAAAATTGTAGATGAAATATAAATGAGACAAAATTTTACTTCAATTTGTGGCAATCTAAAAAAACAGTAAACCGAAGAGGAATAATAATGAAAATTCAACATCAAGAAACAGGTAGTAAAGGCGAAGTTTTTGTCGAGCAAGACCATGATCGTGTGGCGGAAATGACTTATAGTTGGGCTGGGGGTGATAAATTTATCATTGACCACACTTGGGTCAGTGAGTTACTGCGTGGGCAACATGTGGGGCGTCAGTTATTGGATGTTTTGGTTAACTTTGCTCGTGATAAGGGCGTGAAAATTTTACCTTTGTGTCCTTTTGCCAAATCGGTATTCGACAAAGATCCATCTATTCATGATGTTTTATTCCACTAAGATAGAAAACTATAAATCAATCCATTCAATGAGTGTGCTATGCAATTTCAACATGTAGATCGTGATCAAAAAGGTGAGTTTTTTTTAAATAATGCAGACGGTCAGCGTATTGCTGAAATTAGCTATATTTGGCGAGATGACACAACCATTGATGCCAATCATACTTGGGTCGATGATTCACTACGGGGTCAAGGTGTGGCGCGTTTGCTATTGGATACTCTGGTTGATTTTTCACGTGAGAAAAACCTGAAAATTATCCCGACTTGTTCTTATGTCGATGTGATGTTTCGCCGTGAGAAAAGTTTTGAGGATGTTGCGGCTTAGTTGTTCATGGCATTCACTGCGGTTCTAAGCGTTAAGCTAAAATGAGATCAATATAGCTGCCATTGCAGTTCTAATTTGTACTTTGCAGTGCTGAAGATAATGGAATTAAAGTATATGAAGACGCTTTTATCTATTGGTCTATTTAGTTTAGTTGCCCCCTTATTGCATGCTGAAGACTGTGTAAAATTTGAGGAAAAGGCCGAACAAAAAGAAGTCCAGATCATCCCACGTTGGGGCATGAAAGTGATTGTTCCAACCAGAGTGTATTTTCATTCAGCACCGAGTAATGCTTGTAAAATCAAAGATCTGTTTATGATTAAAAATGACCATATTACTGCTTATAGCACCTATGATGATGGCCAAGAACAGTGGGTTTCGATCATGTATTTCAGCAAGCGTTTGGGAGACACGGTTCAAGGTTGGGCAAAACTAAAAGACTTTGAATATACGGGCACGATGTCTGGTTTTTAATTGAATAAGCTTGTAAAAAAACCGCAGATTGAACTGCGGTTTTTTTCGTCTAAGAGAGAATAGCTTACTCTGCGTTTAAGGCGCTGATCAATTTCTGGTGTAAACCACCAAAGCCGCCATTAGACATGATCACGACCGCATCGCCCTCACCTGCATCACTGACAATGGTCTGGATAATGTCATCTAATGTACGTGCAACTACGGCCTTGTTCGGTGCGGCTGCAATGACAGGTTGTAAGTCCCAGTCCAAACCTTCTGGCTGATACCAAATCACTTCATCGGCCAAACGTGCAGAGTGCGCAAGTCCATCTTTATGGCTTCCCATGCGCATGGTATTTGAACGTGGTTCAATAATCGCCCACAACTTACGCTCTCCTAAACGCTTACGTGCGCCTTCTAGCGTAGTATCAATTGCGGTTGGGTGATGGGCAAAGTCATCATACACTTCAACGCCACGTACCGTGCCTAAAAGCTCCATACGGCGCTTCACACCACCAAAGTTAGACAGTGCTGCGCACGCTGTTTCAATGCTCACGCCAACGTGTTCAGCCGCAGCGATAGTCGCCAATGCATTGGCCACGCTGTGCTGCCCTGTCATGTTCCATTGCACGATGCCTTTTACCACGCCGTGTTGGAGTACTTTAAAATGTGAACCATCCGCACTCAGTTGTTCGGCATACAATTCAGACTTGTCGTGAGCCTCTAAAGAGGTACGAACCACAGGTGTCCAACAGCCCTGTTCTAAAACTTCATCAATATTGCTTTCAGTAATAGGCGCAATAATACGACCTTCGCTAGGAATGGTACGAACCAAGTGATGGAATTGTTTTTGAATCGCTGCTAGATCATCAAAAATATCGGCATGGTCAAATTCAAGGTTATTTAAAATGGCTGTTTTGGGATGGTAATGCACGAACTTCGAACGTTTGTCGAAAAAGGCAGAATCATATTCATCAGCTTCGACACAGAAGTATTTGCCAGCACCTAAACGTGCACTTTCAGAGAAACCTAAAGGTACACCGCCAATGAGGAAACCTGGCTCTAAACCCGCCTGATCCAATACCCAAGCCAACATGGTGGTGGTGGTGGTTTTGCCATGCGTGCCTGCTACGCCAAGTACGTGTTTACCTTGAAGTACATGATCGGCCAAAAATTGCGGGCCTGAAATATAGGGCAAGCCTTCATTGAGCATGTATTCAACTGCATCAATCCCGCGTTTCATCGCATTGCCCACGATGACCAAATCTGGATGAGGTTGTAAATGACTGCGGTCATAACCTTGCATTAAAGTAATGCCTGCATTTTCGAGCTGGGTGGACATAGGAGGATAAACGTTTAGATCCGAACCCGTCACTGTATGGCCAAGATCACGTGCTAAAAGCGCTAAAGACCCCATAAAGGTGCCACAAATACCCAAAATATGCAGATGCATTCCGCCTCACTCCACTGCTTTTATAGACACATCACGTATTGTTGGTGCTGTTGTCGTGATTAATTCGATGTGAAAGCAACCATAGCAAGGCGCTTAGCGAAAAGATAGTGATTCTTGTATCTAATCGTTTAATTATTCTGCGGCTTGAACAGCGCTTTTATTTTGTAAAAAAATCGGCTGAAAAGTGCAATATTTGCTGAATTTTCTAGCAAAAAACGTACAATAAAATGCTCCTAAACTCGGCGATTTAGCTTCATGTCCCTGCCCTTTATTTTATTGATTATTGCCAACTGTTTTATGACACTTGCATGGTATGGACATTTAAAATTTTTACCGGGGGTGCCGCTTTGGCAAGCCATTTTATTTAGTTGGTTCATCGCGTTGGTGGAATATAGTTTTATGATTCCTGCGACCCGTATGTTGTCACAGCAAGGCTGGTCGATGGGCGAAATGAAAATCACCCAAGAAGTGGTGACGTTATTGGTTTTTGTCCCCTTTATGCTTTTCTTATTCAAACAGCCTTTTAAGCTCGATTATTTGTGGGCGGGACTGTGTTTATTCGGTTGTGTGTATTTTGTTTTTCGCAGCCAATAAATCAAAAAATGAGCTACTGCCCTATTTTTATTTAAGTTTTATGCTACGCCATAAAAAAATAAGAAAAATCTGCATTTAGTTTTACGGTTAAATTTTGGAGAGCTGAAAAATCAGTCTATAATACGGGGCTCTTATTAAAGCTTGGCGCTAGTCGAGATTTATCTCTCTTAACTATCTCTGGAAACATTGCAATGAATGCGGCCGCTTCACAAGACACTCCTCTCGTTGGAATTATCATGGGTTCTCAATCAGATTGGGCCACTCTCGAACACACTGCTAATATGCTTAAGCAACTTGGCGTCCCATTTGAAGCGGAAGTTGTGTCTGCGCACCGTACGCCAGATCGTCTTTTTGAATATGCTGAACAAGCACGTGACCGTGGTATCCAAGTGATTATTGCAGGTGCAGGCGGTGCGGCGCATTTACCAGGAATGTGTGCGGCGAAAACTGATTTACCTGTACTGGGTGTACCAGTGAAGTCTTCGATTTTAAACGGTGTTGATTCACTGTTATCCATTGTACAAATGCCAGCGGGTATTGCAGTGGGCACCTTGGCGATTGGTCCAGCAGGTGCAACCAATGCTGCGATTATGGCAGCGCAAATTTTAGGTCTAACACGTCCTGAGATTGCAAAAAATGTAGCAGATTTCCGTGCTGCACAAACTGACAAAGTCGCAAGCAACAATATTCCAGGCCAAGCTTAATACGGGGCATTCCTCATGAATAAAACCATCGGTATTTTTGGTGGTGGGCAGCTGGGTCGCATGATGGCGCAAGCGGCTTTGCCACTAAATATTCAATGTACGTTCTTTGATGTGAGTACAGACTGTCCTTCAGCGGCTTTAGGAACGGTGATTTCAAGCAAAACTGAAAACGGTTTACAAGACTTTATTGCTAGCGCAGATGTCTTCAGCCTTGAGTTTGAAAATACGCCTTTGTCTGATGTTGATGTTTTGACCAAGCAAAAAGATATGCATCCGCCACGTCAGGCTTTAGCCATTGCACAGCATCGCTTGTCTGAAAAAGCGTTATTTGATGCGCTTGAGATTCCTGTTGCACCTTATAAAGCGGTAGATTCACTAGAAAGCTTAAACGCTGCGGTTGCTGAGTTAGGTTTACCGATTGTGCTGAAGACAGCCACAGGCGGCTATGATGGCAAAGGTCAGTTTGTATTGCGTTCTGAACAGCAAATTGAACAAGCATGGGCTGAATTAGGTCCTGCAGGCAGTTTAATTGCAGAAAGCTTTGTGACTTTCTCACGTGAAGTCTCAATCATTGCGGTACGTGGTCAAAATGGCGATGTAAAAACGTGGCCATTGGCTGAAAACCATCACCATCATGGTATTTTGTCGCACTCGATTGTCCCTGCGCCGAATAGTGCGGACTTACAACCCGTTGCACAAGACTACATCACTCGCCTATTGAATCATTTGAATTATGTTGGCGTATTGACCTTAGAACTGTTTGTTACAGACCAAGGTTTGTATGCCAATGAAATGGCGCCACGTGTGCATAATTCAGGACACTGGTCGATTGAAGGCGCAGTATGCTCTCAGTTTGAAAACCATATTCGTGCAGTCGCAGGCTTACCCTTGGGTTCCACTGAAGTGGTTCGCCCTACGGTCATGATCAATATTATTGGTCAGTATCCACAGTCTGAACAAGTCTTGGCCTTAGAAGGTGTACATCTACATCTTTATAATAAGCAAGAACGTGAAGGTCGTAAGATTGGTCACATGACTTTAATGCCGAATGATACCGCTCAACTCACGACGCTATGTCGTCAGTTGGCGAAAATTTTACCGAATCCATTGGCACTGAGCGAAGATATGACCATCTAAAGCTTCAGTTGTTGTTAAAAAAGGCGATCACAAGAGTGGTCGCTTTTTTATTTGGATTCATTCAGGCATGATTGCGCCTCTTCGATAAAAGTAACCGTTAATCGGATCAAAATTAAAATAAATTGCGTGTTTTTTTATCCGTTTAGATAAAATTAGCGCATAGAAAAATAAACTGAAAGCAAAATAAAGCGAGTTTTGTACAGAGATGCACGTTTAAAACAGAGCCCACAATTGAATGTGACACTGATTTTCACCTAAAAAAGCTGAACCAGCAGAAATCTCAGTTAACTTGATTCTGTGGATATCTTTTTAGGCGTGTTTTGAATTTAAAAAATAGAAGTAAAAAATTTGAATTCAAAAGCGCATTTTAAATTTAAATCGAATGTTTAAATTTAAAAGCCTTGATGCTGTTTGAATTTAAATTCAAAAGAATAAATTTAAAGACCGCTGAATGAATTTAAAGTTTTGAATTTGAAAATGTTGAGTTTGGTTTCTGATGGTTGATTCTTTTTATATTGTTGATTATTAACATTAAAGATGAGTTGTGGATAAATAAATTCAAATCAAGATGATTGAATTCAAAGCACGTTTTGAGCTGGAGTTTGTTTTTGAATTCAACGGCTGAGGCTTGTGGTGTTGTGGGTAAGTGATTTTAAATTTAAAAGATGATTTTGAATTTAAATTATTATCAATATTCATTTACGTTTTGATTCAGAAAAGTGAAATTGAAAGTGTTAAGGTAAAACGCATAATTTAGAGATAAAGAATCATTAGGGATTTTATGCACCGTTTTGCTTTTCTTTTAGGTTCAATTTTTTTAGCGGTGACTCAGGCAAATGCTGAGCTTATTATTAATGGTCAAAAAGTTGCGGGCGGTTCAAATGTCGCAAGCTCCGATTATAGCCCTCAGAACTTATTTCAAAGCTGTATTGCCAACTTAAAAAGCCAAGCGATGGCGAATGGTGTGTCTGCATCCACTTATGATCGCTACACGCAAAATTTAACGCCTGATTATTCTGTGATTGAAAAATTAAATTACCAACCTGAGTTTTCCACGCCGATTTGGGATTATTTGTCAGGATTGGTGGATGATGAGCGTGTTGCGGTCGGTCAGCAAAAATTGGCGCAGCATCGTGACGTGTTGAATCGGGTTGCGGCCGCGTATGGTGTGCCTGCGGAGACTGTGGTTGCCGTGTGGGGCGTTGAAAGTAATTTTGGTGATATTTCAGGTAAATATCCATTATTACAAGCTCTGGGTACATTGAGCTGTGAGGGGCGCCGTCAAAGCTATTTCCGTGGTGAGTTTTTTGCCGCGATGCGTATTTTACAGCGTGGCGATTTAACTGAGTCGCAACTGAAAGGTTCGTGGGCAGGTGCGTTTGGTCATACCCAGTTTATGCCATCGACGTATGAAGAGCTGGCGGTCGATTTTGATGGTGATGGACGCCGTGATTTGGTGTCGAGTACCACAGATGCTTTGGCATCAACAGCCAATTTCCTCAAAAAACGCGGCTGGCAAACCGGGCAACCTTGGGGATTTGAAGTAAAAAATCCGCAAGCGATTTCTCTGAGTGGTGAAAGTCGTCGCAATAAAAAGCCCTTATCTTACTGGATGCAAAATGGCTTGGTACGCGCAGATGGCTCAGCGTTAGTTCAAGGCAATTTATCCTCTAGTTCGCAAGCGGGGCTGATGGCGCTCGCTGGTGAAAATGGTCCACTGTTTTTAGTCTTTAAAAACTTTGATGCAATCTATAGTTATAACGCAGCAGAAAGTTATGCATTAGCGATTGCGCATTTGTCAGACCGCTTACAAGGGCAAGGCGGGTTTACTACAACTTGGCCAACTGATGATGCAGGCACTTCGCGTTCTGAACGTCGTGAAATTCAGCAGTTTTTACTGAATCGTGGCTATGATATTGGCGCGGTGGACGGTTTGATTGGTGATAAAACGCGCCAAGCGATTCGACAGGAGCAGATTCGTTTAGGTTTAAGTCCGACGGGACGAGCAGGGCAACAAATCTTAAAAGCCTTCCGTCAGGAAAATGCCAAGTTAATGATGCGTTAACATTAACAGGAAAAAATCGTTGATATAGATAAAAAGCCAGTCAGGTGAATAACCGACTGGCTTTTTTGATTTGCTTATGTTGCGTCTAAAGGACTAGAAGCGCTGTGATGTTTAAACCGCAGTAATCGTTCCAAGAATACGGTCGCCCTGTGCGCCTGTCACTGCGGGTAAGTTGCCATTGAGTTGCTGGATAAAACGCATAGCCAACCAAGCAAAGGCGGTGGCTTCCACCCATGTTGGGGCTAAGCCAATCGCGGAGGTCGTTTGTACAGACCAATTGTGCTTACGTAAGCGCCAGCGTAGTTGTTCTAAAAGGTGTGAATTATAGGCACCACCACCACAGACATAGACTTCACCGGTATCCATGTCAGAGCGGTAGATGGCTTTTTTTATGGCGCGTGTGGTGAGCTTCATTAAGGTAGCTTGAACATTTTCGGGGCTGTCTTCAAGTTCGTCGTATTCAAGGTCATTGCGCCAGTCAGCAATTTGTTCATCTAACCATTCAAGGTTGAAGTCTTCACGACCAGTGCTTTTCGGTGGTTCTTTGGAAAAATATTCATGGGATTGTAGACGATCAAGCAGGCTGCGAATCGGATGGCCGTAAGCTGCCCAATTGCCATTTTCATCGTAAGGCTGCCCAGTAAAGCGTTCACACCAAGCGTCCATTAAAATGTTGGCTGGGCCTGTATCAAAACCGTAGACCTGATCAGGTTGGCCTGCGGGCAACATACTGACATTTGCGATGCCACCTAGGTTTAAGATGACGCGATGAATGCTTTCATGTTGGAACATATCTTGGTGAAACGCAGGAACCAGCGGGGCACCTTGTCCACCTGCGGCCATATCACGACGTCGAAAGTCTGAAATCACCGGAATTTGGGTGATTTCAGTGATGATGTTTGGGTCACCAATTTGCAGGGTAAAGCCATGCTCTGGGCGGTGGCGAATGGTTTGTCCATGTGAGCCAACAGCTTTGATTTGACTACGATCTAAATGACTTTGTTCAATCAGTTGATTGATGCCTTCACCAATCATTTTTGCTAAAGCCACATCTGCCTTACCCATACGGTCGATTTCGTTGTCACCAGGCAAAGTGAGTGCCATCAGTTCATCGCGTAAATCGGGATCGAAAGAAAGAGTGAGGGTGGCATGAAGCTGCAATGGATCAAAAGAAGCAGCAACAATATCAACACCATCCATGCTGGTGCCGGTCATTACCCCAATATAGATCGCTGTCATGATTATTCTAAAGCCTGCAATGTGCTGAAAAAGTGTTAGTATATCGCACAAATTGAATAACTGATGTGTTTGGGTTTTGTGATGTCAAATTTCCTGCCGGCTGAAGAACAACTTGCTCTCATTCAACGAGGCACGCATGAAATTATTTCTGAAGAAGATCTTCTGAAGAAATTAAAAGAAAATCGTCCTTTAAAAATTAAAGCGGGCTTTGATCCGACTGCGCCTGACTTGCACTTGGGGCATACGGTTTTAATTAATAAACTGAAAACTTTCCAAGACTTGGGTCATGACGTGACCTTCCTGATTGGGGACTATACCGCGATGATCGGTGACCCGACGGGCAAAAGTGCAACACGCCCACCATTGTCGCGTGAGCAAGTACTTGAAAACGCAAAAACCTATCAAGAACAGGTGTTTAAAATTCTTGATCCGAATAAAACCAAAGTACGTTTTAACTCAGAATGGTTTGCAACCAAGACAGCGGCTGATTTAATTCAGTTGGCATCACAGCAAACGGTTGCACGTATGCTTGAGCGTGATGACTTCACCAAGCGTTATAACAACCATCAACCGATTGCAATTCATGAGTTTTTGTATCCATTGGTTCAAGGTTATGACTCGATTGCTCTTGAGGCAGATGTGGAGTTAGGCGGTACAGACCAAACCTTTAACTTATTGATGGGGCGTACACTGCAAGGTCGTTATGACCAAGAAGCGCAAGTCTGCATTACGGTGCCCATCCTTGAAGGTTTAGACGGTGTGAACAAAATGTCTAAGTCTTTGGGTAATTATATTGGGGTATTTGATGCACCAGGGGCGATGTATCAAAAAGTTCTTTCGATGCCAGATGCTTTAATTGAACGCTATTTCGATTTACTCAGCTTTAAATCCGTTGAAGAAATTAAAGTCCTGCTAAACGAAATTGCTGAAGGGCGTAATCCACAAGAAGTGAAGAAGATTTTAGCACTTGAGTTGGTAGAGCGTTTCCACGGTGCAGAAGCTGCAGAAAATGCACATAAAGGTGCAGGTAACTTGATTACTGAGGGTGAATTACCCGAAGGGACACCAGAAGTAACGATTTCACGCGCTGAATTTGGTGGCGAGTTATTTATTGCAACGATTCTTCGCGTAGCGGGCTTAAACCCAAATGCAGCAGCAGCAAAAGATGCTGTGGGTCGTGGTGCGGTCAAAGTTGACTGGAAAGTGGTTGATATGAGTTTCTCTGTTAAAGAAAATGTCACTTTAATTATCCAGTCGGGTAAAAAAGCCATTGCAAAAGTCACTTTTACGGACTAATGCTATTCATCTATAAATGTTAAGTTGTTGATATAAAAGCAGGCTTCGGTCTGCTTTTTGTTTTTTATGCGTTATAAAAAAATCAAATAACCAAATTCAAAAAAAACCTTATAAAAACAATACTTAAATTTTCCCTTAAATATTGCAATTTAAAATGAGAGTGTATAAGATTTCAACGCCTAGTTTGTGTTTTAACATATCTAGAGGGTCAATAGGAATAACTCTCCACAGTTTTCAAGTCTCTTCCCCAAGGGACTTTTTTTAAGATAACTATAATAATGACATCTATGGATCAGATAACGATCTAACTCAGAGGAAGAGGTTTTGGGAGAGATCTCTTCCTTTTTTATTGGCAAAAATTTAGTTTTTAAAATCAATTACACGCAGACAAAGAACGAATTGCCATAGATGTTGAGTACAACGGACTCATTTAATACGAGTTCGTGATATAGCACTGTGTTTTCTACTTATATCCAGATACTTCGTATTATTAAGTTTTATCGCAAATATTGTTGCAGCACTGTTTTGAATTATCTTGAATGAGGTATAGATAGAAGAGGGCTTTTTATTATTTGCATTAAATAAAAGACAAAAGAAGTATTTGCGCTTATGGAAAGCAGAGTCCTTTCACATTTTTAACTGGAAATGTGGGGGAATATAGTGATTTTGGGATGTAATGTTTGTACTCAATATAAAAGAGCGACATCTTTAAAAAAAATACTGTCTTGAAATATACAAATCAAATGAATCGCGGAATGTTCAGTCTGAAAAGGGTTGCTCAAAATTTACTGGAAATTAAGTGGCAAGCCAAAAATAAAGCCTACTGATTGAATTTTAAGCCTGAAAATAGATTTAAAGATTGGAAACGAAAAGCTTATCTTGTAAAAAATAAGAGAAAAAATTATAAATATGATCAAAAAATAGATGAAAAATACGATTTTTGCTGGGTTTTGTAGAAAAAACCAACGCCTGTTTCAAATAAGTGAATTTGGGGG
>NZ_QKVN01000003.1:0-155712 GCF_003231195.1 Acinetobacter sp. WCHAc060042 | reverse complement strand
CCTAAATATAGCAAGCATTTAGAAATTTTTCCTATCCGCTTAGATGAAGAGGAGTCTCATTTAAGCGTAACTTGGATGGGTGGACATCAAGACGGCGCCTATGTCCGTGCAACTCAATAAACTGAGTTCACCCACATAATCAAAGCCTGATTAGAAATGCACAGCTCAACGCACTTCAAACTCTGCCTCTGCTGGGTCAAAGACCACATAGCATAACAACTGAAAAACAATGATACAGCCATTTAAGGGTGAAGTCTGAAACTTTGAACGCGCTTACTCAAGTCAAGATCGCATGTGAATAAGCCTAGACTTATCCACATTTTCCACAAAAAACGGCTTTTAATAAGCCGTTTTTTATTTCTCAAGATTTTTAGAATTGATAGCGGAAAGTTAACGTTGCATTACGTGGTGCGCCATACACCATGCCATTCATACCAAGACCTTCATAATATTTTTCATCAAATATATTATTAATATTCAGTTGCGCCTTGATATTTCGATTAAAATCATAACCGACCATTAAATTAGTCAATACATAAGCATCCTGCGTAATTCGACCTAAACTTTCATCCACATAAGTCTTGCTCTTATAATTTAGACCACCACCTACGCTCCATTTATCAACTTTATATTTGGTAAATAGATTAACACTGGTACGTGCAGATGTTGTTTGGACTTCTTTGCCATTCGCATCTTGTGCATCGAAATGCGAGATACCGAAACTAAGATTCCAATTATCTTTAATTTCACCATCTAGCTCAAACTCAACGCCTTTGCTTTCAACACCATCTACGCTACGATAAGCTTTTTCAGTCGTTGGGTTACCATTTGCATCAGGGACAAATACACCACTGATTTCTTCTGCAACATTATCCTGTTTAGTTTTAAATATTGATAATGCAGCATTCAACTTACCATCCAATAACTCACCTTTTAAACCCGTTTCATAGCTCTTACCTTCACGAGGATCAAGATATTGGCGATCAACACCTCTTTTATCCTCTGGTTTAAAGATGCTGGTATAACTCATGTACCAAGAATAATTGTCCATAAAATCGAAAATTAGACCTGCATAAGGAGTAACCTCGTTATTAAACTCACGATTACCATCGCTATCTTCACTTTCATATTTCCAGTTAGACAAACGTACCCCTGTCACCAGTTTTAAAGGTTCCAACAAGGTAAATTTACCTGCGACATAAGCGCCTGTCTGTGTAGTTTTATTGGATGGCATTTTATTGTTGTTATTGATTGAACCCAAAAGCCTTGAATTTGCTGCTTCATCAAAGTCAATTACATAATCATCAAGCAACGGATTACCATAGGCAGCATCCGTTTTCTTGCTCTGATTATACATAAAGCCAGCAATCACTTCCTGCTTTAACCCAGCAACAGTAAATGGGGCTGAAAATGAAGCGTCCACATTATTCTGAGTAAATGTAGATTCACTCGTATAGGGATATAATCCCGATGCACTATTGGTCGTTTTATCTACACCCGTCGTATTCCATAAATACAATAAGGCTGTTTCACCTTTTAATTGGCGATAGTCATAATTGACATTCAAGCTAATGTCATTCCATAATTTTTGCTTAAATGTGGCAAACGCAGAAGTTGTATCTGCATTCCAATATGTCCAGTCAGAGGTAACTGATTTGGAGTCATCAAAATTAGTACGTGTACCATCGCTATAAAATGCGGGCAAACCACCCCATTTAATCCCACTTCGTTCAAGATTCTGGTAACTTGCGCCTACCGATAAATATGTACTATCAGTTAAATCTGCATCAATCACACCATAAACCACATTATTGTCTTTATTATAATGGTCAGCAAAGGAATCTGTTTGTTCGTGTTTTACCACCACACGACCACGAACACTACCCTCCGAATTTAATGGCGTAGAAATATCTGCAGTGCTGTTCCATGCATTCCATGAACCTAGAGAAGTACTAACATTTCCTGTCAATTCCTTAGAGTTTGCATGTTTTCTAACCATATTAATCGCGATAGCAGGATTTCCTGCACCTGTCATCAGACCATTCGCCCCTTTTACCAACTCTACTCGATCATATAAACTTAAATCTGGATCGCCCGCATTATCAAAATCTGAAGTACTTGGCACACCATCAAACAGGTAATAATCGACATCAAAACCACGAGCCGTTGGATATTGACGCTCATCCCACTGGTTTACAGTGACACCTGTTACATTCTTCAATAATTCCTGAAATGAATTAATATTAGTGTCATCTAAATATTCACGGGTTAAAACTTTAACCGACTGCGGTGTTTCGCGAAGTGACAAATTTAATTTGGTAGAGGTACTGGCACTCTTCGCCGTATAACTCTTTGTCCCTTCCGTTACAGATGGATTCTCTTCCTCGGCTTGACTCGTAATCGTTTCAAGTTGTGCACTTTCATCGCTCGTAGTGGGTGCTGCAGACCCCAAAGTTGGGAAAAGTACTGTGGCTGCTGCCATAGCCAATATCAGTGGACTAACTTTGAAGCGCTTTAAAGTTGGGGAGTAATACATGAAACTATATCCTTATAACAGGGATCAAATATTAAAAAACATGCATGCATCCTCCCCCATTAACTTGCTTTAAGAAAGATTTACGAATGCTTTAAAATATTTAACAAAAAACATACTGCAAATGATAATTATTTTTATTATCAATTCAAGTTTTCACCTTTAAATATAAGATTATGTTTTTATTGAAAAAAAATAAATAAACCTCAGAATAAAAAGTTAAGATATTGTTTTACATGTTTTTTTATAAATTAATTTAATCATTATAATTTCCCATAAAGAAGCAAGAATATCAATGAACTTCAAACTCTGCCTCTGCTGGGTCAAAACGCCATGTGCGTACAATGCGTAACTCAGAAATATCCTTCATTTTAGTATCGAAAGCGCCGAACGGGGCTGCTTTGCGTACTGATGCCTTTGCTGCTTCATCCAACATCTCATGCCCTGAGCTGTCAATCAAGCGAATGGCGCGGATACCACCTGAAGCATTTAAAATCACCATTAAACGCACTTCACCCGCCAGTCGTTGTTGTTTAGCTGCTTCTGGGTAGTAACGGTTGCCATAAAATTCTACTTTCTGACGAAACTTTTCAAGATAGGCTGCCGAAATATCTTGCTTGGCTTGAATACCATCAACTGTTTTGATTTTTTGCTGACGGCTAAAGTTTTGTTGACGTTGCAAATATTGCGCTTCAAGGCTTGCCACCATGGCTGCTTTGGCCTGAAACTGGCTGTTCATTTCTTCCATGGCTTTTTTGCGCTGATTATCTTCCGCTTGTTTTTGCCAGCTAAGTGTCGTCATTAACAACTTTTCTTCAAAATTTAATTCACGCTTTTGCTGAACCTGTTCTAAAGCTTCTCGCTGTTGTTCCCCAGCACTTTGCTCAAGCATCGGCACGGGCATATCACTCGACATCCGGTGGGACTCGCGAAAGGTGCCAGAACCCTGTTGATCCGCTTGCGCCAAGAAATCCGCATCTTCAATTTTTTGATCTGAAGGGCGTAAAGTCACTGCAATTTCTTTCACTGCGGCATCATTTTCTTGAGGCATGGCAAACTGTACAGTCAAAATCACCAGATGCAAAAAAGCTGCAAGCACAACGGTTGCTGTAAAAATTGGGTCTTTCCACCAATTATGCGCCAAAGGCATTACATTTATTTTTTTGAACATCACTTCAAACCGACAATTTGTCTTGTTCCCCTAAGCGTATGTACGCAGTATAAAATAGACACAGTTTTCATTTTATTGCTTAGAATGAGGCACTGTACCCTGTAGATTCACTGTTTCATAAAATCATGAAAATGGTGCAATTAATTTTGCTAAACTGCAAGCTTCATGAGCAGTATTTTTCAAACATTTCAACCAGAGATCTGATCGCTCAAAAACACTGATTAGCTAGGACGCCTCTTATGCAAACGCTTATTTCCAATATTTCTAATCGTTTACGCCAAGTTTATCAAAAGGCGGAAGGATTTATTGAGGATGAGCGCGAGTTTCCAATGTCTCAAGTCTTTTTAAACGCCACATTTCAACGATTTGTGACCGACAATGTGAGAATGTTAAAAGACTTACATGCAGACTTACATGATGACTGGTTACGCTTATATGCCACACTCGATTATAACGGTCTCAAACTGACGCTCTCTGTTGACTTGAAATTGGTGCAAATGGAATTGAATAAAAAAACGCAATTGATTGTGTTCGAACAAATCAGTGATACCAGTGTGCTAGATGCTGAATACCCAACGGTATTTCATAAAATGGGCGTGCGCTGTGCCCTGTTTTTTTATCAAAAAATCCTAAACCAAGATCCTTTAGGTATGATTTTAGAAAAGCTGAATGTGATTAAGGTTAAAGATGAGTTACTACATTTAAATTTGAACCGTTGGTTAGGCAAAAACCGTTCAATCATCGACACGCTAGGCAAAGTCCATGTTAATCATGCTGTGCTACGTGAAGCCGAATTGGTCGTGATTGGTAACGTCAATTTAACTGCACTATTTAATAAATTCTCTCAAACCTCGATTGATGATTTGATTGAACCCAATTTGGATGAAAGTACAGTCTCTCCCATTCGACAAAAATAGCTGATCATTTGGTGACAAAACCGTAATTTCAAATATGTAAATGAAACATAAAACTACAGTTCCCCTTATGTTTCGAATTTTTTCTTCATAATCAATGTGCATAATAGTTATATGCAAAAATTTTGTGCCTACAACTAAATAGGAAACTTTTTCTTATGGCTAAATCAAAATTGAAAACAGCCACAATCGCGACAAGTATGAGCGCTTTGCTATTTGTCGGGTTCTCAAGCCAAACCTTTGCCATGAGTCCATTTCAGGCCAGTTATCAATTTAACTATAATGGCAAAAATTTAGGCTCTGCAACTCGGACTTTATCAAAGTCAGGTAATAACTGGAACTATGTTTTTGCAGCCAAAGCAGGCGGTATTGCCTCAGCAACCGAAAGTAGCCGCTTTAGTTTAAATGGCAAACAAATTCAGTCCAATAGCTTTAGCCGTAGCAGTAAAATTTTGGTGCATAACAACACCATGAGTATTAACTTCAATCCAGCAGCAAAAACCATCAATACCAAGAAAGACAACGAAACGCGTTCATTTGCATGGAAAGCGGGTGTCTTAGATGAGCTCAATGCAGAATTGCAAATTCGTGAAGACATTAAAAATGGTGGTTTAAAATCAACTTACTATTTGGCCGATGCTAAAGAGGTTGAAGCGCGTAAATTTGTGAAGCAAGGTACTGAATCTATCAAAACAGATTATGGAACTTTCGAGACCATTAAAGTAGTCATGAAACATGATAAGCCCGGCCGTGAAACCATTTTCTGGCTAGCTCCGAAATTAGACTATCTTCCTGTTAAAGTCAGCCATGTTGATAAGAAAACATCTTATGGATTGCTCTTAACGAGCTATAAAGGTGCAAGCAATTAGTCATTTTGACGAATTTTACTTGCATTTTTTCAGGTGCTTCCTAAAATACGCATTTGCTTGAAAAAGCACCTGCCCTTAGAGGATTCTCCCGTGTACGCACTAGAACAGAAAATCTTAAGCGAAGGTATCGTTCTATCTGATGAAGTTCTGAAAGTTGATGCTTTCTTAAACCACCAAATTGATCCAGTGATGATGCAATTGATCGGCAAAGAATTTGCTCGCCGTTTCAAAGATGCTGGCATCACAAAAATCATCACGATTGAAGCATCAGGGATTGCACCTGCAATCATGACAGGTTTAGAACTAGGCGTATCTGTTATTTTTGCGCGGAAATACCAATCTTTAACCTTAAAAGATGAGCTTTATCGTTCAAAGGTATTTTCATTTACCAAGCAAACAGAAAGCACCATTGCCATTTCAAATAAACACATCAGTTCATTAGACAAAGTACTTGTGATTGATGACTTTCTGGCCAATGGTCAAGCTGCACTTGGTCTAATAGATCTAATTCATCAAGCCAAAGCAGAAGTCGTGGGTGTAGGTATTGTGATTGAAAAATCATTTCAACCTGGTCGCGATATTTTGCTTGAAAAGGGATATCGCATCGAATCTCTAGCTCGAGTTAAGTCACTAGCAAAAGGCACTGTAGAATTTGTACGAGACTAATCACAGCACCCTACTTAAAAAAGAGCATTTTAAAATGCTCTTTTTTTATGGCATTCATGACCCGCAGGTCATCCACACACAAGCGCCATATTTGCGCGGTAGATTACTTTTAATTTAAAGTAAAAAATATATCGTCTTTTATCAATTTAATTACATTTTTAAGTTGGAGAAACATGATTTATATAGCATGATCAAATTTAAATGGTCATAACCACTTTCTAAGACTAAAAATAAACAGCGATTAAACGAAATACTTTTTTATTGAGAAAGCCACACAAATGATAAAGAAGAAAGAAACGAGTGAACGATCGTTTGATCCAAATCAATTATCAGGATTTGATGGAGCTCACTCCATTCAACTTCCCGTCGACTTTATTCACGACCTAAGTAAAGCCAGCTCTTTACAGGTAGTATTAGATACAATTGCCTACTGGATTTCATACGTTTTCGATGCAGATCGGGCCAGCATCACCCTGCAAGATACTGAAGATTATCTCAAGCTATACTCAATTTCGGGCAATCATGCAATTCCGATGGATTTTAAAATTCCAATTGGACAAACTTTTGTAGGCCGAGTTTTTGCTGAGTCACAACTGATCATTTGCGATGACTTAAGCCTGTCGGATGAACTCGACTGTCAAATGCTTTCTGAACACGGTATGGGTAGCTGTATGGATGCCCCAATGATTCATAATGATATTTGTATTGGTACACTCAATGTGGCCGATGTGCGTAAACATCATTACACCCTACAGCAAGCCATCCTGTTACAAACCCTTGCAAAATGGTTAGCGTTAAACATCAAACTACATTTACAAGTTCAAGAGATGGCTATTTTAGCCTCTACCGATGAACTGACAGGCACTTTTAACCGAAGAGTATTTGTACAAGAAAGCCATCAAACCATGCTGCATTTTAGCAAATCCCGCGTACCGTTTAGCATTGGCATTTTAGATATTGATCACTTTAAACAGCTAAATGATTGCTATGGGCATACTGCAGGTGACTATGTGCTCAAAAAAATGGTGAAAAAAATACGAAGCATACTGCGTGATGAAGACTTTTTAGCCCGTATTGGTGGCGAAGAGTTTGCCATTATTCTACCTGCCTGCTTAGGTGATGAGGCTATGCGAATCTTTCGACGGATTTGTTCAACCATCGAAGCGATGGAAGTCAGTTATGAACAGGAAATACTATGTTTTACAGTTAGCATAGGCGTTGCAGAGGTCGGCAAACAAGATACCGATGCCGAAGATGTATTTAAACGAGCAGATAAAGCCCTCTACTGTGCAAAAGAAGCGGGACGAAATCGGATTCACTTTGCCAACTAAGTTAAGCCATGAACTTGAATGCCGAGAACAATGGAGTAAGACTCTACATAAACAGCGTATATCTTCCCAGAAAATTACAAGTCTAATAAATATTCTCAACTCAAATTCAGCTAGTATTTACTCTAGATTCAGATGTTTAGAAATCTTAGATCTGAGGTAACACGGTTGTCATGCGTCATGAACACCATAATCAGGCTATATATTTTAAGTACAGCTAGCCCTTATAGGTCAAATAAGCTATGGAAAAAACAATTCTCTGCCCAAAGTGTGGCTCAAGTGATATCGAAAAAAGAAATCATGAGCAACAACTGACAAAAATTGGAGGCGTATTGCTCAGTTCAGCAGGTGCAACCGCAGGTACTGTTGGGGGAGCAGCATCTGGAGCCTCTATAGGCGCAGCGATCGGTGCAGCGGCTGGGCCTTTAGGAGTCATTATGGGCGGTACCATTGGCACCTTCGTCGGTGCAGTCAGTATTGGGGTCACAGGTGGTTTTTTAGGACATCGCTTTGGTAAAAAAGCAGGTGTGATTGTCGATAAAAATGTGTTCCTCGACTATAAATGCCTAAACTGTGGTGCCAAATTTAAAGAACAACACCTAACACCAATTGAATAATAAAAAAGCCCATCATTCATGGACTTTTTCATGTCGCAATCACTAGGCTTGCAATTTCTTTACAACTTCGCCAAGACGTTTTCCTTGTGCTTCGCACAACACTTTTTCATCTTGGCTTAAACTCTGGTCATGCCGAGGACCACTGACATGACTCGCCCCATAAGGCGTCCCGCCTGTTTTTGTATTCGACAGTGCTGGAACAGCATTGTTTAAACCAAGAATCATCATGCCATGATGAAATAACGGGGGAAGCATGGTCAACAAGGTGCTTTCTTGTCCACCATGCATCGAACCTGATGAGGTAAATACACAAGCAGGCTTGCCATGCAAAGCACCATTGAGCCAAAGACTGGTGGTTTGATCGAGAAAATATTTCATTTCAGACGCCATATTGCCAAAACGCGTAGGTGAGCCTAGTGCCAAACCTGCACAGTTTTCCAAATCCTCTACGCTACAATAAATATCACCGTCGGCAGGAATACTGGCTTCTGCTTCTTTCACCACAGTTGAAATATTTGGAACAGTTCGAATTTTTACAGCTATACCACTCGCCTCAATTCCATTTGCAATCAAATGCGCCATTTCACGAGTACTGCCATATTTGCTGTAATATAAAACTAAAACATAGGTTTGCATGAATAGAGTTCGGTGACAGAAAAAATAAAACTATACGGTATTTTTTCTATTTTTTGGTTAAGCTTAGACTGAAAAATGTAGAAAAGATGAAGAAAACAAAGAGATACTTTGCCTATGTTAGAACAGTACTTAAAAAAACTTCCTTTCTATAAGAAAACTTGGTTTCAGTTCGTCTTATTTGTAGTACGGCGCTTTGAGGCCGACCGTTGTCGTGAACAAGCAGGTTCACTGACCTACACTACCTTGTTTGCAGTCGTACCAATGCTGACAGTTTTCTTGGTCATCATCTCGTCCATCAAAGCACTGGAACCTGCACGTCAGCAATTACAGCAATTGATTTATAGTAATTTCTTACCTAAAACCACCATTGCTTTTGATAAGGCTCTCAATGCTTTTACCGATAAATCGAGTAATTTGACCATTATCGGAATCTTATTTCTCTTCGTCACAACGGTCATGATGCTGACCAGTATTGAAACTGTCTTTAACCGAATTTGGCGAGTGCGCGAAACCCGTGGTGGCATTATTGGCTTTATGCGCTACTGGACCATTATTTCTTTAGGGCCAATTCTCCTCGGTAGTGCCTTTGTTATTTCTTCTACTGTCGCCTCTTTAAATGTCTTAAGCAATAATTTTGCAGGCTATGAGTTAGACGGTGCTTTTATATTTTGGTTAATTTCATTCGCCTTAACGGTACTTGGTTTTTTTATTTTAAATTGGACCATTCCAAACCGAAGTGTGCCGATTAAATCGGCTCTCATTGCTGGGTTATTTAGTGCTATTGTCTTTGAATTACTGAAACATTTGTTCGGTTTTATTATGTCGAACTTTACCAGTTATGAAATTATTTATGGTGCGTTTGCCGCAATTCCCATTTTCCTGCTGTGGATTTTTCTATCATGGAATATCGTCCTGATTGGGGTTGAAATTAGTTATGCACTTACTGCATTTACCTCTCATAAAGAACAAAAGCGTCATCCTGTTATTATGTTGATGGATTTACTGGAACTATTTTATAAAAAGCAGCAACAAGGCTTAAGTGTTTCAGACGATGAAGCGCTTGATATCTTGGGGCGAGATGAATTGGGTCGCTGGCCAAGTTACGTCCTCATGCTTGAAACACAGAATTTAGTTAAACGTACTGATGACAATCAATATGTTCTTGTACGCAATCTGTCTCACGTTGATTTTTGGAGTTTTTATAGCAGGCTTCCCTATCCACTGCCACAGCGTCAGGACTTAGGCAATGTACATCCTGACGATGTCTGGATGCAAAAAATTGGTCCTGCCTTGGTGGAGTCAGATGATTACTTGGCTGCAAAACTCGCCATTCCACTTTCCAAAATTTTTGATGATAAATCCTAATAAAACCGTGTCTTATCTTTTCTATATAGATAAGACACGGTTTTTATACATCACAGGTAAAGCCTAACCTTAGTCCAAAACATACATGATTTTTTTACTGCAAAGCCGCTTTAAAGGCCTGTAAGTATTGTTTAATCTTGTGATGTAGACTCACCACCATTACCCCCATCAAGACAAAACCCGTACCCAATAAGAAATTCAGCTCCAACTGTTCTTTTAAGAACATCACCCCAAAGCACATCCCAAAAATCGGGGTTAGAAAAGAAAATACTCCCAACTGTGAAGCCAAATACTTTCTTAATAGCCAAAACCAAATCAGATAACTACCAAATGACACCACCACGGTATGAAACAGTAAACTACTGATCGACAGTGCGGACCAGTGAATGGTGGCCTGCCCCATAAAGAAAGAAAGCGGCAAGAGCAATAAAAATGCGATAAACAACTGATAAAACAAGGTCTGTGTCGCAGGTGCTTCAGCCAATTTGGTCAGCCGAACAGCGATCGTGGTGGCTGCCCATAAAATCCCTGCTAAAAGTGCCAAGACATCCCCCCATAAAGCCGATGTCACTAAAGCTTGAGAATCAGAAGGATGAAATAAAAAGGCGATTACAATTCCAAAAAATGCTAATCCAATTCCTAACCACTGTATGACCGACAAACGCTCAGACGGCAGTTTCCAGTGTAAACCCAATGCCACAAAAATAGGGGCGGTATACAATAAAACCACGGTATGCGAAGCAGAGGTAAAACGTAAAGCCTGTGCCACTAAAAAAAATTCGGCTGCAAATAATACCCCCACCAAAATGCCTGCAGGCAAATAATCACTCCCCCATAATGAAGCCCCCTTTGCTAGCTTAATCATAGGATAAACCATCAATGCAGATAGACCTGATCGAAGCGCAATTTGCATCACTGTAGAAATATCAGGGGCTGCAAGTTTTAACACCACTTGTTGTAAGCCCCATAACACGCAAAGCCCCAGCATAATACCTGAGGCTTTTCCGTCTAGCGCCTGACGACTGCTCACGATCTGCTCCACTAAAAAAGATGAACCCATACTATAAATTTGTCTGAAATAAAACATATAATCTAAAACAGACAAGAGATCTTCTTATTCAGGCAATTTCAGCCATGCCCTACAAACAACAAAAAAACAGTGCACCACTCAAACAACTACCGACCAATGATCATATTGATAAATTATTGTGGATTCATTTTCGCGATGATCCCGCTCAGTCGGTTTATCCCGTACATGGACATGCATGGGGTGAATTTGTCTATGCATTTAATGGAGTCATGGAAGTCCATATTAATCAAGTTGACTATCTCACTCCACCGCCATACGGAATTTGGCTACCACCCCATGTCGCACATAGCGGTTTAAACCGTACCGATGTTTCTCACGGTACGCTCTATATCCATGAAAGCTTATGCAGCCACTTACCACAGCAAGCCGGTATTATGCTGAGCTCACCTTTAGTCACCGCACTCTTTAAACATTTAAAACAGTACCACTTGGCAGATGATTCAGCTGAGCATTTACGCTTACTTTATGTCTTGCTTGACCAACTACACCATGCAGAATTGGTGAGTAGTTATTTACCACACTCCGAACATCCTGTGCTCAAGAGTATTTTAGATTTTTTACATTTACACCCTGCCGACAACAGCGCTTTGCAACAACTGGCAGTTCAGCACAATATGACTGAACGCACACTTGCGCGTTATAGCCAAAAAGAACTCGGCATGTCTTTGAATGAATGGCGGCAGCGCTTAAAAGTCATGAAAGCCATGAGCATGCTAACCGAAGGGAAAAAAGTGGAAAGTATTGCATTAGATTTGGGCTATGCCAATGCATCGGCCTTTATCAACATGTTTAAGCGCTGGATGGTGTATACACCCGATCAATTTCGAAAACTGTATCATAGCCACCAACAACGCTAAAAAAAGACCACCGTGGTGATCTTTTTTAAGATATTGCAGTTAAAACCAATTAGGCTTTGACAAAAGTCGTCCACGTATAATCTTGTGATTTACCGTTCAAAGTCATTTGTAACTGTTCACCCGGCTGCAATGCTGCAACCCCTGCTGGTGTGCCCGTCATAACCACATCACCTGCTTCCAAAGTGAAGACTTGGCTAATATCAGCCAACAAGGTACCAATATCAAAAATTAGATGTGCCGTATTACCTGCTTGACGCAGCTCATTATTAACATGAAAGGTATAGTGCACATCATTCCAATCTTGTACCACATCGGAAACAGCAACCCAATCTGCCAGTACACATGAACCATCAAAGGCTTTAGCACGCTCCCACGGCTGACCTTTGCCTTTCAAATCATCTTGTAAATCACGTAAGGTTAAGTCTAAGCCTAAGGTCACTGCACCTACCGCTTGAATAGCCTTGAGAGGGTCAGCTTCTTGAGTTAAACGTTGATCTATACGTAAAACCAGTTCACATTCATAGTGACAACTGCCCCACGCAGGATTCCAAGAAATACCCGCATCTAAACTGAGCAGACTACTTGGTGGTTTGATAAATAAAACGGGACGATCAGGAATCGCATTGCCTAATTCTTTGGCATGGTCTGCATAACTACGACCGACACAGACAATTTTAGATGGACGTGTACTCATGATCTTCCTCTTGCTTGGCGAATAATTTTATCGTGTTACGGTCAATACGCTTATTTTTTAAAGGTATTCTCAAACTTCGTTTGATCTGCACTCTCTATGAGTGCGCGCTTAGGCACAATCACCACAGTACGGTTTTTCAGCTCTAACATATAAGTTAACTTGCCGATGGCAAATTTCTGTACTTCATTATAATGGACCACCTGCTTGCGGCCATTGGCATAAATTTCCGCATAATCTTGATATAAATCTATGCCCTGCTCACTTTTACCAAACTGATATTTCACAAACTGACGCTTAAACATCATTGGAAGAAACCAATAACGCATGAGAATTTGTAAAACCAAGAAGAATACACCCAATGCCACATAATAACGCCCGACACCTGTAAAGCCGAGCATAAAGCCCCACACAATAATCCCGATACTAATCAGAGGTGTAATAAAGCGCGTAATTTGCTTTTTACCAAAGGTCGCTAAAGCAAAACCATCTTGCGACTCTTCTAAAGTGAGAAAATAACGTGTCGATAATGCAGGTTTGTTCTCTGACATAAGGCTAGATCAAATTACTAAAAATATTGATCTCAATACTACAACACTATTTGGCATTTTCTTAGGACTTTCATACACACAGCTGAATGAGCTGGTTGTACCCATGCAGTACGCAGTTAACTCTAAAAAAGAATCTGAATGAATATAAAAAGCGCCAATACGCACACGTACAATAGAGAAAATGCAGCGAAATGAAACCTATGTTTTGCATATTAAAGTGAACAAAAACAATAGGCACAAAAAAACCGCAATTAAGCGGTTTTTCAATATTGATCAAGTTGGTGCGCTCAGAGAGATTCGAACTCCCGACCCCTTAGTTCGTAGCCAAGTGCTCTATCCAGCTGAGCTATGAGCGCGACGTCTTGATGGGGTGCATTATACGTGAATCCTATTTTTTGTTAAGTCTTATTTCCATAAAAGTCGATCAACCGCCCACTTATTAAGCACAAAAGGTGCGAGATGCTGTATAAATCAACAAATTGAGATTCCATAGCAGAATAGATAGGCAATCATGCAAGACTAAAGCTTTATTGATATCAAATCTTTCTTGATGAATCACTTTCTCAAGCAAAGCATTTCACTTTTTACAGACACAAAAAAACCGCAACATGTGCGGTTGATTGTTCAAGTTGGTGCGCTCAGAGAGATTCGAACTCCCGACCCCTTAGTTCGTAGCCAAGTGCTCTATCCAGCTGAGCTATGAGCGCATTACTTGTGTGCCAATTCAGGCGTTACGTTACATACAGTTTACTTATTGGTGCGCTCAGAGAGATTCGAACTCCCGACCCCTTAGTTCGTAGCCAAGTGCTCTATCCAGCTGAGCTATGAGCGCGACATAAGTAAAGTTGGCGGTGAGAGAGGGATTCGAACCCTCGGTACAGTTACCCGTACGCATCCTTAGCAGGGATGTGGTTTCAGCCACTCACCCATCTCACCGTAACGTGCCGCCATAATACAAACTTCATGCTATCACTGCAAGCACAGACGCTGCCTTTTTTGCATATTTTCGTTCAATTAAATACTTTTTAAACAATTTAGTGCTGATTCATCACAATTTCTTCTTTTCAACGCATCGCTGCGCTGAATAAAACAGCAAATATCCTAAATTGCCGACATAAAACACAATATTGCAATCATTTGCGTGCAGTCTGTCTTCGCATGACTTATGCTAATCCTATCTACTGAGATACAGCCAAAGACATTATGAAAAATTGGGTCGATCCTGAAGCAAAAGCTGAAGCTGAACGTTATGACAATCCTATTCCGAGTCGCACGCTCATTTTAGAAACCATCGAAGAAAAAAAGACGGCGCTTTCACATGCGGATCTGGTTGAGATTTTTGAAATTGCAGATCAAAAAAGTATTGATGCGCTCAGCCACCGCCTCATTGCAATGGTTCGTGATGGCCAACTCATGAAAGATGGTTTCAAGTTCCTTCTTGCGGAAGAACAACCTGAACATGAAGCAACGGTCTACATTAATAGTAAAGGCTTTGGTACGGCGAATATCACAGGGCATGAAGACCTTCTTCTCCCTGAGCGTGAACTTCGTCAAGTCTTTAATGGTGATCGTGTTAAAGTGCGCCAAACCTCAGTAGATCGTAAAGGTAAAGCTTGGGGCTTTATTACCAAGGTAGTGCAACACCGTGTGAAGCAAATCATTGGTAAAGTGTCGATACATGACGGTGAATACTTTATTCAGCCAGCAAATCCCAATGCGCACCAACCAATTACCTTAGAAAAAGAGTTAATCGAACACGCACAAGTCAAAGTGGGCGATTCGGTTCGTGTGGCAATTGATGACTACCCAACCAAAGAAGAGCTCGCCACTGGTCATATTGTACAATCTATGGCTGATAAGGCCGACACCGAAATCATCATCCCACAAACCATTTTAGAGTTTGGTCTGCCGTATGAGTTTCCTGAAGAGGTACTTAAAGAAGCAGAAAGTTTTAAAGAGCCATCAGAGCAAGACCGTGAAGGTCGTATTGACCTACGTGATTTAGCCTTAGTCACTATTGATGGTGAAGATGCTCGCGACTTTGACGATGCTGTTTATGCAGAAAAACGTCCAGGTGGAGGTTATCGTGTCGTGGTAGCCATTGCGGACGTCAGCCATTATGTCCGTTCAGGCAAACCGTTGGATGATGAAGCCCAGGAACGCGGTACATCGGTGTATTTCCCGCACTTTGTTTTACCTATGTTACCTGAAGCCCTGTCGAATGGCTTATGTTCACTCAATCCACATGTTGACCGTCTGTGTATGGTCTGTGATTTAAACCTGTCCCGTGCAGGTCGCGTCACCAAGTTTGAGTTCTATCCATCAGTCATGCATTCAAAGGCACGTTTAACCTATACCAACGTTGCTCAATACTTTGAAGGTGACAGCAGTGCCATCCCAGAAGACCGTGATGTGCGCAAATCCTTAAACACCCTGTTCCAACTTTATCAAGTCCTCAAAGGTTTACGTGCAGAACGTCATGCTATGGAATTTGAAACCGTTGAAACCTACATGACCTTTGATGAGCTAGGTGGGATTAAGGAAATTTTACCGCGTACGCGTAATGATGCTCACAAGCTGATTGAAGAATGTATGTTATTGGCAAACGTGGCCGCGGCTGAATATGCGCTACAACATGATGTGCCAATGCTATACCGTATTCATGAGCCACCTGAGTTCTCACGCATTCAAAAGGTACGTGACTTTGTCAAACTACTAGGTCTACCGTTCCCAGAACAGCCGACTCAGAAAGACTATCAGGCCGTAATTGATGCAACCAAAGACCGGATTGATGCGCCTAGTATCCATGCCGTGCTGTTACGTTCGATGATGCAAGCCTACTACGGTGCGAATAACGCAGGTCACTTTGGCTTGGCATATGAAGCGTATACGCACTTCACTTCTCCAATTCGTCGTTACCCAGACTTGTTGTTACACCGTGCCATTAAAGCCAAGTTAAAACATAAACCTGCACCTCTTTCAGGGGCTGCTTTGGATGATGCGGGTCAACATTTCTCCGCAACTGAACGTCGTGCAGATGAAGCGTCTCGCTCTGTCACCACATGGTTGAAATGTCATTATATGCAGCAGCATTTGGGTGAAGAGTTTGTCGGCATCATTTCTGCCGTAGCAGAATTTGGTCTGTTTGTAACGCTCAAAGACTTATATGTTGATGGCATGATCCATGTCAGCCAACTGGGCGATGACTATTTTGTCTATGACCAACCAAGTCAGAGCTTGATTGGGCAGGCACGCGGTCAAAGCTTTAGCTTGGGCGATGAAGTGAAAATCAAAGTTGCAGCAGTGAATTTAGACGACCGCAAAATTGATTTTGAATTATTGCAACAACTCTCACATGGTGGTCGGCCCATACGAAGTCGAGCACCCCGTGTTGGCAAAGCCAAAACAGCACGAAGCGAAAGTAAAGAAGAAGTCTTTAGCGAGTCGACAAACGCCTCTCCCAGTAACAGCGGAGACCAGCCCATACGACGCAAAAAAGATAAATCCCAACCTAGCTCCTACAGCAAAAAGCCTGGTAAAAAATCTTCATCAAAGTCTGAAACAAAGGTTAAAGATAAAGTGAAGAAAAAGTCGAAACCTAAAAAGAAAAAATCCAACGCAAAAGCGAAAACTGAGTAAATGATGTAAAAGGTGCTAGTGCTTCATGTTCTAGCACCTTTTTTCATAGGATCAACATGAATTTTTTGCGTTTATTTTTAAACAAACCCATCAGCCAATATCATCCCCTACTTTATCTCATGGCCACACGTAGCCGACGTATGATGCGCTATTTGCAGTGGAAAACAGATGGGAAAGACTATGCACATTCATTTTCTAACATCCCTTTGGCTTTTCGCGTCAAAAAGCATCAGTCCGTTCTGATTCGTAAATTAGGCGATAGCGATCAACACTGGCAACACAATAAAGTCATCAATCTCAAAATTGCCAGTCCATGTATTTCTGGGATTTTAGTCCATCCACAACAAACGTTTTCTTTTTGTCAGTTGGTGGGACAACCAACAACTCAAAAAGGCTATGTCGAGGGAATGGAACTCAGCTTTGGGCAGGCTCGTGGTGGTATTGGTGGTGGTATTTGCCAAATTGCCAACCTCATCCACTGGCTTGTCTTGCATAGCCCGTTACAAGTGGTACAACGTTCACAGCATTCCTTTGACCCTTTTCCAGATCATGGTCGAGTGCTCCCTTTTGGGAGTGGCGCTGCAATTTTTTATAACTATATTGATTATCAATTTTACAACCCCACTCCGCATAGCTTTCAAATTCGGCTGTGGTTTAGTGAGAAATGCCTAGAAGGTGAACTGCGCTGTTCCGCCGATTTAGGCTATGTCTACCATGTGTTTGAACAACAGCATGCTTTTCTTAAAATCGGGACGGATTACTATCGTCAAAACGAAATATGGCGACACCGTAAAGAAAAATATAAAAGTGGTGAAATCTTAACAACCGAATGTATGACCCGTAACTTTGCCAAAGTGCTTTATCAACCCCCAAACATTGATCTGCACTATGCATCATGGACTGAATTTCAAGCGACACAAAACATCAAAACCAATTAAAACTTGATTTCCCACGGTATCACCCTTACATCTAGTGATAACTCAACATTTTATTTGGCTTAACAGCATGACATTAGAAAAAGCAACTTTGCCTGTTCCACAGTTTGATCAAATCACCTTAGTACAACTCCAACAACAGATTGAACAAGCCATTCAACAGGGTCAACATTTCTTAAAAGATCTGACCTTGGTTCCTGAGTCAAATGAAGAACAACTCGCCGTCTTAGCGCAAGTCGATACTCTAGAAAACAATATGAGCGAAGCGTGGGGCGTGCTGTCTCACCTCAATGCCGTGATGAACAATACTGAAACCCGCGAGCTCTATCAGTCTTTATTACCTACATTAAGTGAGTACTATACCGAACTGGGTCAGCACACCGTACTTTATCAAACCTATCAGCACATTCATGATGCTGCACAATTTGATCACCTCTCAGAAGCCCAACAAAGTGCGATTAAACTTGCACTGCGCGACTTTAAACTGTCGGGCGTAGCTTTAGAAGGTGAAGCCAAAAAACGTTATGCAGAAATCTCAGCTCGCTTATCACAACTGTCATCGGACTTTTCCAACCATGTTTTGGATGCAACACAAGCCTACTTCAAACCATTAACGGAAGATGAACTGGCAGGCCTCCCCCAAAGCAGTGTTGAACTTTTAAAACAATATGGTCAACAACGTGAACTGGATCAACCCGTTGCCACTTTAGACTTCCCATCGTATCTGGCGATTATGACCTACGCAGAAAACCGCCCTTTACGCGAAGAGTTGTATCGTGCCTATACTACACGTGCATCTGACCAGTCTGAACATGCTGAGTTTGATAATACCGCGTTGATGGAAGAGATTTTAAGCCTGCGTCAGGAAATGGCAGCACTGTTAGGTTTCAACAATTATGCCGAGCTTTCATTGGCCAGCAAAATGGCGCCAAATGTAGCCACGGTGGATCAATTCTTACGTGATTTGGCTGAACATTCACGTGCCCCTGCGCTCAAAGAAGTAGCAGAGCTAAAAGCCATTGCCGCTGAAGATGGCATTGAAGAGTTAAAACCGTGGGACAGCACGTATTATTCAGAAAAACTGAAAGTCCAACAGTTTAATTTATCTCAAGAAGCGCTCAAGCCCTACTTCCCTGCACCTAAAATTTTGCAGGGCTTATTTAGTATTGTGAACCGTCTTTATGGGATTCAAATTGTCGAGCGTGAAGCTCCCGTATGGCATCCGGATGCACGCTATTTTGAACTCGAAGATCAAGGCACTGTGGTTGGTGGATTCTATTTTGACCTTTATGCACGTCAGGGCAAACGTGGTGGCGCATGGATGAGTGGTTTCCGCTCTCGCACCCAAACAACGCAAGGCCTACAAAAACCGATTTGCTATATGGTGTGTAACTTTACCCCACCTGTCGGTAATCAAGCCGCACTATTGACTCATGATGAAGTCATTACCTTGTTCCATGAATTTGGACATGGTTTACATCATATGTTAACCGAAGTCGACAATATTGCAGTTGCGGGCACACACGGCGTAGCATGGGATGCAGTTGAACTACCAAGCCAATTCATGGAGTTTTGGGCATGGGACACCGAAAGCTTAGACCTGCTCAGTGCTCATATTGACACCCAAGAAACCTTACCAGAAAGTCTACTCAAAGCCTTACTGGATGCACGTTTCTTCCAGTCTGGCATGCAAAGTCTACGTCAAATTGAGTTTGCCCTGTTCGACCTCAGCATTCATAAAACAGCCCCTGCTTTAAAAGCGGATCAAATCCAAGCCACCTTAAATGAGATCCGTGCACAGTATGCTGTTTTAGAAACCACACCTTATAACCGCTTCCAACATAGCTTCAGCCATATTTTCGCAGGCGGCTATGCAGCAGGTTATTATTCTTATAAATGGGCGGAAGTTTTGGCCAGTGATGCCTTCGATCGTTTCGAAAATGAAGGAATTTTTAACACCACCACTGGCAAAGAATTTCGCCAATTTATTCTAGCAGTTGGCGGAAAAGATACTGCACTTGATGCATTTATCAATTTCCGTGGACGTGAGCCAAAAATAGATGCTTTACTTCGTCATCAAGGTTGGACGAACCGCTAAAAATGTGAGTAAACTAAGCGCCTAAATTGTTCAGAAGGTAAGTCTAATGACTCTTAAACGCCGTTTCATTGCAGGTGCAAAATGTCCTAAATGTCAGGCAATGGATCGTGTCGTTATGCTTACCTCGAATGACGATGAATGGATTGAATGTATCGACTGTGGTTATTCTGAGAACCGACCTACCCATGTAGACGAGCCTCAGATCCCAGCTACCCCAGACGAAGTTGGGGTCATTCAATTTAAACCGCGTCAATCCAAAGAATAAAAGGTCGAGTCGAATGTCACCCGTACAACACAACAATCCTAAATTGCTCTGGGGAATTACAGCAGGTCTGGTCGCAATCATTGCGATTTTTGCGCTGTATCAATGGATTTTTGCCTCACAAGAACCTGAAACACCCCCTCATCAAGCAGAATTGCTTCAACCCACTGTGAAAGCCATTCCAGAAGTGCAAAATGCGGCATCAAAGGCAGCAGCAGAAAATACGGTAAAATTGGTTGAAGAGGATATTCTAACATCCCCTGTGCCTAAAAATTCATCTTTAGCCAAAGAAGAAGTAGCCAAACTGGACGACATTCAAACTCAACTCAAAGAACAAGAAACTACCTTGCAAGCGCAGCATAAAGATGCTGATGAATTAATGAAACTCAAAGAAGAACAAATTAAACTGTTAGAAGCCCAACTGGCAACACAGTAATCCCCCTTTGCACTTTTTAAATACGCTAGAATATCAACCGATACTCTAGTGTATTTTTATCATGTCTACTCAGACCACCTCATCTAGCGTGCTTAAAGCCATAGCCCTACTCATTATTTCAGCGCTGCTGTTTTCTTTGATGGGGGTGTGTATTCGCTATGCTTCACATACAGTGGATAATGTCAGCATTGTTTTTTTCAGAAACTTCGTGGGTTTATTTATTTTTTTACCGCTGATTTTACAGCGAGGACTGGGCTTTTTTAAAACAGAACGTCTGTGGATGCACACTTGGCGCTCCATGGTTGGGCTTGTCGCGATGTATGGTTTTTTCTACGCGATTGCTCACTTAAAACTGTCAAACGCCATGGTCTTTACTTATTCGTCTCCTATTTTTATTCCTTTGATTGCTTGGCTATTTTTAAAAGAAAAAATCACGCGCTCAATGCTGATTGCCGCGTTGATTGGGCTTTTAGGCGTCCTATGTGTGGCGAAACCTGATGCTGGCTTATGGAATCAGTTGTCCTTCATTGGCCTCAGTGCTAGTTTTTTAGCGGCCATGGCTTTTGTCACAGTACGTGCACTTACTGCAACCGAACCGCCTGAGCGCATTGTCTTTTATTTCTGCTCTATTGGTACTCTGATTTCCATGATTCCCATGTTTTGGCATATCCGTCCTTACACATGGACAGAACTGAGCTTCCTGATTGGAGCGGGTCTACTTGCCAATGTCAGCCAACTGGTGATGTCTCATGCCTATCGACTGGCGCCTGCAGGTCAAATTGGGCCTGTAAATTATGTCGCAATTATTTTTGCAGGCCTCTGGGGTTATTTATTTTGGCGAGAAACTCCTGATTTTTATAGTTTGATTGGCTTTGCCCTGATTTTATTGGCAATTGTGGTTTGTAGCCCTCTGTTGCAAAGACGGCTACGTCCCTAGCAAGCTCTCCAATAAATCCAAAGCATAAAAAAGCATCCGAAGATGCTTTTTTAATGTTCCAAGTTTATTTAAATCTTAGTGATACCAACCGAATAACTTAAAGAAGTAAGGCACATAGGCAATGATCAACATTGCTGGGAATAGTACAATTAAAGGCAAAATCCAGCGCTCATAACGATAATAGAAAGACAGATGACGAACCTCTGCATCGGCCTCATTCACCTCTGCATCACCTATAGATTGCCTTGCCAAGAGATGATTAAGTGCAACAGGTGGTGTCACATAGCCCAACTCAAAACCAATCAAGGTGATCATCCAGAAATGTACAGGATGAATACCATATTGATAGGCCACAGGGGCAACCGTCGCAGAAATCAAAATCACGGCGCCAAACGGATCCATAATCATCCCAACAAAGACCATCAATCCCACAATCAGAGTAATGACCAAGAATGTACTGCTAATATCGGTTGGGAAGAAACTCATCACCTCCGTACGTTCAAGCAATCCACCCACACTGACTGAAAGTGCCATTAAAATGACCAAAGCACCAATATGCCCAACCGTTTCACTGGTCGAGATATGCATCGACTTCCAAAAACCAACTTGGCGTAATACATCCATAGAGCTCGATTGAACCACGCCATGATTCACCACTTGTCCATCATCTGCTGCATTGCCATGTAGACCTTCACGATATTCTGCATGAGCAACTTGCGCACCCGCTAAAGCAGGCTCATTATTGGAGTTATAATTTGCAGTCAGCGTTTCATCCCAGTGCCCAACCGCAGGCAGTGGCGCAGGTTGATGACGTAATTTATCAAATAACACGATCATCAATAAAATGACAGGCATCATCACTGGCGCTGTAAATTCATTCAGATCAGTGTCTAATAGATACTTATAGAACATCCAGATCAGAACAAAAATTGCTATATACGGAACCACAGCAAGGAAAGCACGCCCTGATTTTGGCGCTGCCACACTCGGTGATGCGATGCGGAATTTACTTTCAGCAAAGAACAAAGACACAACCAAGAATAAAGTTGAAGTCAGTAAGAACGTATAGACACCATATTGATAAAGCAGATCTGTAGTTACTTCTTTATTTAATGATGCTACGACAACAATCAATAAACACGGACGTAGCACGACACCTAGCGAACCAGACATTGCCGTTGCAGCTAGAGCAAACTGGCGACGACCACCCGCATTCCAGACTTCTTTATAAATAATCGCCCCTGCTGCAATCACAAAGATCCCTGAAGCACCTGTATATGCAGTCGGTAAAGCTGCAGCGATTAAAATCAACCATGTGAGTGTTTCAGGTGCCAAGTTCCATGGGCGTAAGATATTTAAAAACAGATCCACAACGCGTGTCTGTTTCAGTAACATACCCGCCCAAATGAACAGCGCTAAATTAAGAAAAATACTCGAGAACTCAACCAACTGACCAAGATAAATACCTTGCCCCATTGGGTAGTCCATAAAGAAGATAAAAGCAACACCCGTGATCACCGCCATGTAGGCATATAAAGGCACACTCAGAAAAGCAAAACCAAGACGCCCACCTGCTTTAGCCTCTTTCGGTGGGCTAAACAACTGCCAAACACTGATCAATGTGAGTACTGAAAACAAAATCATCCACAGCCAATAAATCAGCTGGGTTTCGCCATTCATTGGCACACCCGAGTCTTTGACTGAGTTAAATTGACTAATGCTTGAGTAGGTTAATAACCCATTACCCAGTGTCATCAGTAGACTATAAACACGATAATCCAACTTGGTTGCAGGTCCACGTAAACCAATATGATGGATTTTTAATGTCGCGCTAATTGCAGCTAAGACCACCATAAAAATCAACAGAATGGCACGATTTTCTGTCCCAAATTTAAAAATACCGAAAAAGGTCGTTTCAAAATTACGATAGGCACGAATACTTGGATGTGCCTCCATGTGTAGCATGGCTTTATCGTAAAATTGATACTTTTCCTCACACTGTTGTACACCTGCCAAAATAGACGCACGCACATCCGCTTCTGAAGCAGTACCAAAAAAATCTGCAAACTCATCGGCAGCATTGGCCTGCATTTGAGTTTTGACCATTGCATCCACATTAGGGTGACGATTACATTCAGGTTTGGTCGGTTCAGCCCTTAAAAAAGAGTACTGCATGCCTGTGGCAGGGTCACCATATAGGCGCTCTCCCATACGGAGTAACTGACCATGAATCATTTCACCTGTACCTATTAATAGCGTAAGTAACAGTAAAATCAGAATTAAGAAAGTGGAAATCCACTCCGTCCATATATACTTCAGCAGATCGAGTCCTGATCTGCTCTGTCCATGATTCTGCATGTTGTTTCCTATTTTTATTTGCAGTTCTATTCGGCGTAATACGCTGTAGAACCTGTCGTTTTGTCGGCTTGAGCTTGTCCTTTCTCGATGCCTTTAGATTTTTGTTTTGTTTATCTTTGCATCAAATTTATATTTTTGAATATGACAATCTGGATTTTCTTTTTAGAATTTAGGTCAATAGATTACTCATCAAATAGATTCACCCCGATTAAATACATAGCTGCAATCACAATCCCCCAGATCACACCCAATAAATGTGCTTCGACTAAGACTGGACTCCCGATCAGTTCAGCCGTAGCACTCGCCCCAAGGGTATTTTCCCAAATCAGTTTGCCTAAAATGAGAAACAACACCAAACTCGCAAACATCCGCTCTTTACGGTAAAGCAAATGGACGATGGAAATCGCAGTGAACATCCCATGCAATACACCTGACAGCCCAGCATAGGCTTCAATATCGGCCAAAAAATAATAAAAACTGAGACTAATTAATGGCGGTAAAATCAGCAATAACGCCACAAAATGCCAGACACGCACGCGTGGGAAAATAAAAGGCAGACACATAAATGCCAACATATTAAGGGCAAAATGAATCCATCCCACATGCACCCAGTGCCCAGTCCACAAACGCCAAACTTCAGGAAAAATATCCACACGCCAATAAATAAATTGATCTTTAAAAATCTGTAGGCATGCCGAAATTGATACGATGAACGCAATCAAAATGATTTTTCTATATAGAAATTGATCTTGCATCGCATGCCCTTATGCTGTGACTCATTTATTTATTGTTATTTTTTTGACTACATGGCTCAGTTTAAAATTGGTTAACTTTCATTAAACAGTTCATCCAACTCTGAACGATCTTCTTTTTCATCCCAGAAATGTGCCATACCACCATCACCTGTTCGTGTCCCTGTATGTTCAGTCCAATAACGATCAGAAATGCCTTGTACCATACTCGATGCCATACTATCAATCAGCTTAAACTGTGGATTAGTCTGTTTTTCATCACTATGTGAAGCCGCATAACTTTTCAAGGCATCACGAATTTTCGCATCATCACCACTGGCTTGCGCTGCAATAGCATACATCGCATGGGCTAAACGCACCCCTTTTTGCTCGCCGATTTGCATCGATTGTTTTAAAGTCTGATATGGATCAGGCTTACCTTCACCCGCACCTGGTAACAAGGTCCAAATCACCGCACGTGTTGCATTCGGTGCACCCCAAAACTTTTCATTGTCTAGACACACCATGCCACGCTCGACAATAGCCGCAATGTCTTTTGGAACATTGACTGCACCACCTGAGTTAATATCATTGGTCATCGCTTGTAGACCGCTCAACATCCCCAGCATATATACAGTTTGATCTAAATCGCTGTTCATTTTTGGGCAACCTTCGCCCAGTGGCTTTTTATACTTTTTTTCCCAACGGTTTTGGAACAATTGATAGCCTGTATATTGACGCTGTGCAGCAATAGCAGCCCAACGTTTTTGTTCAATACGCGCATCCTGTGCTTCAGAAACATTACCTGCTTTAGAGGCACGTAAATAACGAAGCTCAGACTCTAGCGCCTGATTCTCCGCACAAATACCTGAAGCCGAATAGAGTAAAACCGCAATACGTGTTGGGTCTGCGCCCATATCTTTGGTCGACATAATCGCAGGCGTCAAAGCATTGCCTGAATTGCAGACCATCTCTGCATCTTCCATAGCCAATATAGGCGGAACAATATGTTTTTCACTAAACCCAAGTGCAACATTAGCACCTGTTTTAACCACTTGTGAACAACCCGAAAATAATAAACTTGTAATCGCTACAACAGCCATACCTTGGCCTATTTTTTGGACTTGCGACATTTTCCTGTCCTCTATTTGTATAATTGTATGCGTCCGTGCTGACAAACATAGCAGAAGCAATTTCCGAAGAAAAGAGTATTTACTCTAAATCCGACTACTACTCTGCCATGAAATAAAAAGCGGAAAATTGACTTAAATGACACCCATATTTTTTTTCAGGCAAAAAAAAGTAGCATAGCGACGGTTCGGCACATGCTACTTATGAACTGAGAAGCCTAGCTAGGCTTTGTTTGGTGCAAATCGTTCCTTCAGCACAGTTCCTAATCGTCCTATAACAATCGCTAACACAATTGCTACCACTAGAAACATCCAAGTTGGAATCATCATAAGATTATCCTTGTTTGCTGTTGGTGATTTGAATGTACATTTTAAGAACAACAAACTATAAGAATGTTGTCTGACAATTTGAAAATAGCGTTAAATTTGTTCCGAACTGTCAGACAAAGTGAGATGAAATCAGTTTATATTTGTTATTTTTCAATAGTTTGGTTAGAGTATAAAAGCTAATATTGTCCAACAATTACTGCATTTTGGTGAGTATTTTCAACGCTTTCCACTGTCTCAAGGATAACTGATCACACCAGACCAACATCGGTTTGGCACGGAAATGTTGAAAATAGATCACGATATACGCACGATGGTCGATAATATGACTGATCTGCACACGCTGCACATCGCTTTGCGTTTTATGCGACAAGGACCAATCTCGACCATCCAAATACTGTAATTGAAAGTGTTGCGGCCCTCGTAGAAAAAACAGATATAAGATAAAACCTGCGACCAAAGCAATCAGCCATAACCACAAAGGCAATAGCTGATAGAGTACAAACATTAAAATGGCATAAATTGACAACTGAAATACATAAGCCAAACGGCTAGGTTTCAGTTGAAAATGACGATTATCCATTACACTTATCCATGTACATAATGCTTTAACTTTTGAATCAAGGTTTTCATTTCAGGGTACGGTGGTTCAGACACTTCCATGAACCAGTCCAATAAATCTGGGTCTTCTTGTTCAACCAATGCTGCAAACATGGCCTTTTCCGCAGGATCCGCCTGAAGATAATAATTTTTCACATAAGGATCAAAGTACACATCAATTTCTTTTAAACCACGACGTGCACGGTAGATTACTTTACGCTCTTCCAAGCTCATTTCTTCAGTCATTACATTCCCCAGATGAATTACAACGGCTTAGTTTAACCGATCACACCTCCCTCGCCACTAGTTAAATGTCGCAATTTTTTCAACTGGCAAAACCCATCAAAAAATCAACCGCATTTGAGCATTCAGTCCATTGTCGCATGTCCTGCTTTTCACTAATCTTCTAGCAAAATAACAACATCAGGATGAGCTTCCATGCAATCAGGCGCGATTCGCCCGTTAACCAATATGCTGCCGCGTAATTTATTTAATGCTGAACATGAGGCATTTCGAGAAACTGTGCGAAAGTTTTATGCCAAAGAAGTTGTTCCCAATATTGAAAAATATGAACAACAACAACATGTCGATCGTGAGCTATGGAATAAAGCAGGCGCCATGGGACTACTGTGTGCCACCATGCCTGAAGCTTATGGTGGTTCGGGTGTAGACCGTTTATACAGTATGATTTTGATTGAAGAACAAGCCTATGCCATGGATTCCTCGACAGGGTTTTCACTACACTCTGACATTGTCGCGAACTATATCAATAACTTTGGCAGTGAAGCACAAAAACACTATTGGTTAACGCGGATGGCTTCGGGTGAAACCGTCACAGCCATCGCGATGACTGAACCTGGCACAGGCTCAGACTTACAAGCGGTACGAACAACGGCTGTTTTAGAGGGAGACGACTATATTATCAATGGCTCTAAAATCTTCATTACCAATGGCTATCTCTGCGATATGGCAATTGTGGTCTGCAAGACGGGTGACAGTGAGAAAAGTTCAGCTAATCTCTCATTAATCATCGTTGAAGCAGATCGTGTAGGTTTCAGTAAAGGCAAACCCCTCAATAAAATTGGAATGAAAGGACAAGACACCTGCGAATTATTTTTTGATCATGTCCGAGTCCCCAAAGAGAATTTACTGGGTATGGAAGGCATGGGCTTTATGATGTTAATGAAGGAATTGGCTTGGGAGCGTATGCTAGTGGCGATTATTTGCCAAGCTGGTGCAGAAGCAGCACTGGCACATACTGTTCAGTACACCAAAGAGCGTAAAGCCTTTGGAAAAAGTATCTCTAGCTTTCAAAATACCCGCTTTAAACTGGCAGAGTTGCGTACAGAAATTGACTTTTGCCGGGCTTATCTGGATCGTTGTATGCAATTACAACTCGAAGATAATTTGGGGGTTGACGCAGCAGCAGCAGCTAAATATAAAATTTCAGAGATGTTTTCTAAAGTTGTGGATGAATGTCTGCAACTACATGGCGGCTATGGCTATATGTTGGAATATCCAATTGCACGTGCCTATTTAGATAATCGCGCCAATCGTATTTACGCAGGCACCAATGAAATCATGAAAGAACTCATCTCACGTTCTCTTTAACTCAAATAGCCCATCTCTAGATGGGCTATTGCATTTATATATTTGCTTCAAGAAAGTCCGCAATCAACGCAACCACCAAATCGGGTTGCTCTTTATGCGGCATATGATGCAGTCCCTCTAAAATTTGTAATTCGGCTTGTCCTGTGACCCCTGAAAAAATTTGTTGTGGTTGTGCCGTGGTTGCATATTCATCTAGTTCACCATGAATAACCAACGTCGGACAACAGACACCGCCTATTATCTCAGCCAGACTCCAATCCTGAAAAGCGGGGGCCAACCATGTTTCAGTCCATGCATCAAGCACCCACTGTGCTTTGTTCGGGTGGTATTTGGCTAAACGCTCTATTTGCCCTGCTTGTTGAAAGCCTAGTTTTGCCTCTCGAATGCCTGCTAGAGTCAGCTCTTCAACGGTATACTGTGCAGAGATAGTAATTAAGGCGTGGCAACATTCTGCATAAATTGCTGCAATCGCAATCGACATCCCACCTCCGACACTGTGCCCAAGGATAATAAAATCCTGTATCGAGAAATAATCCAAAACTGCTTTAAAGCACTGTGTGGCTTCCGTGGATACAAAACTATATGCCAGTGAAGTCGGATGAGCATCGGATAAACCAAAACCCAGTCGATCATAAGCATAAATCACACGGCCTGTTGCCTGAGCCAGCTGTGCAGGAAAATCTCGCCATAAGCTCACTGAGCCTAATGAATCATGCATTAAAATTATGGGTGCCAAAGATAGATCGCCCGAATCAGTTTGCCACTTTTTGGCGTGAATCCTATATTCTGTATATTGAATTTGATGGACTTCTTCTAAGATTTTCAACGCATTTCCTATTCTTTGTTTTCTCAGTGTTCAAAATCATCTAATAGTTCAAACCTGAAAGAAAGCCCCAAAAGAGAACTGCTCAAGTCATTAAAAAAGGAGCCTAAGCTCCTTTCATATCTATGTCGTTTTGCAAGTTAGGACACTAGTTTGGGTTTCTGATCCAATGCTAGCTCACGTTTAGCAAATTTCAGTATACCATCCTCAAAAGAAGCATTCTTTAATGCTTTACGATCAGCTAAATAGTTATTCGACACTTTCCAAGGTGCATGCTTGCCTTGTTTTGGCATAACACCTGCTGCACGTGCGATATAACCAGAACTTAAACTTCCCATCACCGTATCTTGCATTAGCTCAGTCGCATCCCCTTGAGGAATCACTTCAGTCCATTGTTTTTGATCCATATAGTTGAGTAAACGACAAATGTATTCTGCGGCAATATCCACCTTTAAAGTCCAAGAGGCATTGATATAACCAATAATCATCGCCATATTCGGCACATCACTGACCATCACGCCTTGATACAACATATGTTTAGACGTATCTAAAGGTTCGCCATCAATCGTTGCTTGAATGCCGCCCAAGATTTGAATTTCTAAACCTGTCGCTGAGACAACAATATCCGCCTCTAAATGCTGACCAGACTTTAATTGAATACCCGTTTCAGTAAAGCGCTCAATCTGATCTGTTTCAACACTGGCTTGACCTGAACGAAGAATTTTAAATAAATCACCGTCTGGCACCACACATAAACGCTGATCCCACGGATTATAGTCTGGGGTAAAATGTTTCATATCCACTTTACCTTTGAGCTGCATCTTAATCGACTGTAACAGCAATCGGCGTAGCAGTTTCGGTTGTTTCTGCGCGAGTGCATAAATTCCACGTTGCATCCCAATGTTACGCGCACGAGTCAGTTTATACGCCACATCTTCTGGTAACACTTTACGCATTTTGTCATATACAAAATCAATAGATGGCACTGAAGCAATATAAGTTGGCGAACGCTGTAACATGGTCACATGACTAGCTCCACCCTTGACCATCGCAGGTACTAGCGTAATTGCTGTTGCTCCACTACCGATGATCACTACTTTTTTGCCACGATAATCTAAGTTTTCAGGCCATAACTGTGGATGAATAAACTGCCCTTTGAATGCCTGTTGATTTGGAAACTCAGGTTGGAAACCATGATCATAGTTATAATAGCCTGTGCAACCAAACACAAAGTTTGCAATCCAGTTCTCTTTTTTACCTTTCGCATTCTCAATCACCACCTGCCATTTCTTTTGTGCAGAATCATAATTGGCGCTTAAAACACGATGCTTAAAATGAATTTTTTCTTTGAGCTTTTGTTCATCTATCACTTCGGATAAATAGCCTTTAATCGACGAACCATCAGCCAGTACACTCGCCTGCTGCCATGGTTTAAAATTAAAACCAAAGGTCGACATATCAGAATCAGAACGAATTCCGGGGTACTTAAATAAATCCCAAGTACCACCAAAGCTATCGCGACGTTCAATAATCTCAAAAGAACGTTGTGGGCAATGCTTGGTTAAATGTGCTGCAAGACCAATACCAGAAATACCAGCACCTACAATCAGTAAATCGACGTGCTTATCCATGTTGTTTTTATCCTGTCTTATATTCTGTTCCTATTAAACCACAAAGCTGACAATACACAATGTCAAGTTTAAGCATATTTCCCACAAAATGTGTCAATACGGGTCAAAATAAACAAATTGTTAAACAATAAGACATAAAAAAGACCGGTGAAACACCGGTCTTTTTTTAAGAACAACTGAATAGTTCTACGAAATTATTTAACTTCGCGATCTACTAGTTCAACGTAAGCCATCGGCGCAGCATCACCTGCACGGAAGCCCGCTTTAAGAACACGTAGATAACCGCCGTTACGTTCTTTGTAACGAGGGCCAAGAACGGTAAATAATTTACCAACAGTTGCTGCTGAACGAGTACGAGCAAACGCTAAGCGACGGTTTGCAACAGTATCGTTTTTAGCTAAAGTGATTAAAGGCTCAGCTACACGACGTAACTCTTTTGCTTTAGGCACAGTTGTTTTGATCAACTCGTGCTCAAACAAAGAGTTAGCCATGTTTTGAAACATCGCTTTACGATGGCTGCTGGTACGGCCTAATTTCACACCACTATTACGATGACGCATGGTGATAGTCCTACTTAATTAACGGCTACGATAGGCGAAACGATCGTCCATACGGAGACTAGCTGGTGGCCAGTTCTCTAAACGCATGCCGAGTTGTAAGCCTTTTGAAGCCAGAACATCTTTGATCTCAGTAAGCGATTTTTTACCAAGGTTAGGAGTTTTAAGTAACTCAACCTCAGTGCGCTGTACTAGATCACCAATGTAGTAAATGTTTTCTGCTTTCAAACAGTTAGCAGAACGAACAGTAAGCTCTAGATCATCTACTGGACGAAGCAAAATTGGATCAACTTCTTCACGAGGTTCTTGAGCAACAGGAGCTTGATCTTTCTGAAGATCAACAAAAATTGCAATTTGTTGTTGCAAGATTGTTGCCGCTTTGCGGATCGCTTCTTCTGGATCAACTGTACCATTGGTCTCAAGATCAATGACCAATTTATCAAGGTCTGTACGTTGTTCTACACGAGCGTTTTCCACTGTGTAAGACACACGTTTGATTGGGCTATAAGAAGCATCTAACTGTAAGCGACCTACAGGGCGAGTTTCGCCTTCCGGGAAACGCGAGTCAGAAGTTTCATAACCACGACCTTGAGAAACTTTCAAGCGCATTTTTAATGAGCCTGAAGCACTTAAAGTACCGATCAAATGTTCAGGGTTAACCACTTCAACATTATGAGGTAAACGAAGGTCAGCGGCAGTTACGTCGCCAGGACCTTGTTTCTCTAATGTCAAATAAGCTTCATTTTGATCGAACAGCTTAATAGACAATCCTTTTAGGTTCAGCAAGAGCTCGACGATGTCCTGCTGCAAGCCTTCCAAAGTACTGTACTCGTGCTCGACACCTTCAATCTCAACTTCAACCACAGCAGCGCCAGGCAAAGAAGAAAGAAGGATGCGACGTAAAGCATTGCCCAGAGTATGACCAAAGCCACGCTCTAAGGGTTCTAGAATAACTTTTGCCGAGGTCCCGCTAACCGCTTCGACCTTGATCGCTTGCGGAGTTAGAAACTCATTTGCAGTACGCGTCATTATTGCTACCTCAAGGATTATTTAGAATACAATTCTACAATCAAGCTTTCGTTGATTTCAGCAGGTAAATCTGAACGATCTGGTGCAGCTTTGAACGTACCTTCCAATTTAGAATGGTCAATTTCCATCCAAGCAGGGATACCACGTTGTGCAGCTAATTCAACTGCGTTTTTGATACGCAATTGTTGTTTAGCACCTTCATGTACAGCAATTACATCACCAGCTTTAACTTGGATTGACGCGATGTTAACACGACGGCCATTCAAAGTGATTGAGCGGTGAGATACTAACTGACGAGCTTCTGCGCGTGTAGAACCAAAACCCATGCGATAAACGACGTTATCAAGACGGCTTTCAAGCAATTTCAACAAGTTTTCACCTGTTGCGCCTTTAACACGAGCAGCTTCTTTATAGTAATTACTAAATTGACGCTCTAAAACACCGTACATACGACGTACTTTTTGTTTTTCACGTAATTGTAGTGAATACTCAGATTGTTTACCACCACGAGCTCCGCCATGTTGGCCAGGAGCTTTAGCAGCTTTTTTAGTTTTGACGTCAAATGGTTTAACGCCAGATTTTAATTGCAGGTCTGTCCCTTCGCGGCGAGAGAGTTTGCATTTTGGACCAATATAACGAGCCATGAATGTTTCTCCTTACACGCGACGTTTTTTAGGTGGACGGCAACCGTTGTGCGGGATTGGCGTCACATCGGTAATGCTGTTAATTTTATAACCCACTGCACCTAAAGCACGAACCGCAGACTCACGACCAGGACCAGGACCTTTTACAAGGACGTCCAAGTTTTTCAAACCGTAATCTAAAGCAGCTTTACCAGCAACTTCAGCAGCTACCTGAGCAGCAAACGGAGTTGATTTACGTGATCCACGGAAGCCTTGTCCACCAGAGGTAGCCCAAGCCAGTGCATTACCTTGACGATCGGTAATAGTCACAATGGTGTTATTAAAAGAAGCGTGAATGTGTGCAACACCTTCAGAGACGGTACGAGTGACCTTCTTGCGTGCGCGAGTATCTTTAGCCATCTTTTAGCTTCCAGAAATCTTATTTCTTAATAGGTTTGCGCGGACCTTTACGGGTACGTGCGTTAGTTTTGGTGCGTTGACCACGGACAGGCAAGCTGCGACGATGACGAAGACCGCGGTAGCAGCCTAAATCCATTAAACGTTTAATGTTCATGGAAATTTCGCGACGTAAATCACCTTCGGTTGGAACCTTAGCAACTTCTGCACGAATCGCATCAAGCTGAGCGTCATCTAATTCACGGATCTTAGTAGTAGTAGCGATGCCTGCAGCAGCTAAGATGTTCTTAGCAGTGTGGCGACCAATACCAAAGATGTACGTTAGAGAGATAACAGCATGCTTGTTATCCGGAATGTTTACACCGGCAATACGAGCCATTCAATTTTCTCCAAAAAGGCAGTTAAGACAATCAACCGCCCCACAAAAATCTTGAGGGGCGGATAATAACCTAATTAGCCTACTGAAATCAACAGGTCTTGATCAGATTAACCTTGACGCTGCTTATGACGAGGTTCTGCGCTACAAATTACGCGAATAACCCCATTACGACGGATAACTTTACAGCTACCACAAATTTTCTTTACAGAAGCTTGTACTTTCATGATGAAACCTCAAGTGCGCTTATCCCTTAGGATGAGCAGTCGTTTTTCTCATTAACGTTTGATTATCGTACTGATGCGAGGTGAGATGTGCTTGCAGCTGAGCCATAAAGTCCATCACTACCACCACAACAATCAGCAAAGATGTTCCACCTAAAGAAAATGGAATACCAAATGAGCTTTGTAAAATCATCGGCATTAAGCAAATGATGGTGATATAAATCGCACCAATAAATGTCAAACGGTTAAGAATATGATCTAAGTAACGAGCAGTTTGCTCACCTGGACGAATACCAGGTACATAAGCCCCGCTGCGTTTCAAGTTTTCCGATACTTCTTTCGGGCTAAATACAAGCGCTGTATAAAAGTAACAGAAAAAGATAATTAACGCACCAAAGAGCACCAAATACAACGGCTGACCAGGCGAAAGCACCAATGCCAAATCTTGCAAACTACGTTTGATAATACCCGCATTCGGATCTGCACTACCCACCCATTGCCCTAAGCTCGCAGGGAACAAAAGCAATGAACTTGCGAAAATCGCCGGGATCACACCCGCCATATTAATTTTTAATGGCAAATGCGACTGTTGTGCAGTAAACACACGACGTCCTTGTTGTTTTTGAGCATAGTTTACTGTAATACGACGTTGCGCCTTCTCAATAAACACAATTGCAGCTAATACAGCCAGAGATAACACACCAAAAATAACCAAGCCAATTAGACTGGTTTGACCATTATCTACTGATGATAGTGATTGCAGAATCAAATTCGGCAATCCTGCAACAATACCGGCGAAGATGATCATGGAAATACCATTCCCCACCCCACGTTCGGTAATTTGCTCACCCAACCACATCAAGAACATTGTACCTGCAACCAAAGAGGTTACAGCTGGTACGTAGAAAGCCAGACCTGCAGTTAAGGTAATGCCTTGACTGATCAGACCAGCACACATCCCAATTGCCTGCACAAGTGCAAGGAACAATGTACCTTGTCGCGTATACTGATTAATCTTACGCTTGCCTTGTTCGCCTTCTTTTTTTAAAGCTTCCAGCGAAGGAATAACTGTAGACATTAACTGCACGATAATCGATGCAGAAATGTACGGCATGATCCCAAGAGCAAGAATGGACATACGCTCTAATGCACCACCTGAAAACATGTTAAACAAACCAAGGATCGTGCCTTGGTTTGCATTAAAAAGATTTTCAAGTGCGGCATTATTAATGCCTGGTACTGGAATATGTGCTCCTAGTCGAAAAACCAATAATGCACCGATGAGAAACATCATACGGCGTATAATTTCACGGTATTTCACATGAAATGGCTGGCCTTTCATCATATTGACATGACCTGAAGAACTAGGAGACATAGACACTAGCGATTACTCCTCGACTTTACCGCCAGCAGCTTCAACAGCAGCTTTAGCGCCTTTAGTCACAGCAACACCTTGAACAGTGAATGCACGAGTAATTTCACCAGAAAGTACGATACGAGCACGTAACATATCTTTACGTACAACGTTTGCAGCTTTTAAAGTTTCTAGGCTAACGATGTCGCCTTCAACTTTAGTAAGCTCAGATAAACGTACTTCAGCAGTTTTTAAAGCGATTTGGCTAGTGAAACCGAATTTAGGTAAACGACGATATAACGCAGTTTGACCACCTTCAAAGCCCGGACGAGTACCACCGCTCTTACGTGAATTTTGACCTTTGACACCACGGCCACCAGTCTTACCAACGCCAGAACCGATACCACGGCCTAGACGACGATTTTCACGTTTTGCACCTTCAGCAGGTGCAAGCTCATTTAAACGCAGAGTCATGGCTTATTCCTCTACACTAACCATATAGTAGACTTGGTTGATCATACCACGGTTAGAAGGCGTATCTTGCACTTCTACAGTATGACCAATACGACGCAGACCTAAACCTTTAAGGCTAAGCTTGTGATTTTTCAAGCGATGCGATGAAGATTTAGTCTGGGTAACTTTAATCGTTTTCATGATTGATTACCCTTGAATTTGTTCTACTGTAAGACCACGTTTCGCAGCAACCTTCTCAGGAGAAGTCATATCACGCAGACCATTAAAAGTCGCGTTTACTACGTTCGCAGCGTTAGTAGAACCATAACATTTTGTTAATACGTTACGTACGCCAACAGCTTCTAGAACTGCACGCATAGCACCACCAGCGATTACACCAGTACCTTCAGAAGCAGGCTGCATGTAAACACGGCTTGCACCGTGACGCGCGTTAATAGGGTGTTGTACAGTACCGTTAACAAGGTCAACAGTAATCATGTTGCGACGAGCAGCTTCAAGTGCTTTAGAAATAGCAGCTGGAACTTCACGTGCTTTACCACGACCAAAACCTACACGACCATTACCATCACCTACCACAGTTAGTGCTGTGAAAGAGAAGATACGACCACCCTTAACAACTTTGGCTACACGATCAACGGCAACCAGCTTTTCAACAAGACCTTCGTTTTGTTCAACTTTAGCCATGATTAGAACTCCAAGCCGTTTTCACGAGCAGCATCAGCCAAGGCTTTGATACGACCATGATATTTGAAACCAGAACGGTCAAATGCAACTTTAGTAACACCAGCTGCTTTAGCGCGTTCTGCGATTAAAGCACCTACTTTAGTAGCTGCTTCAACGTTACCAGTTGTACCAGCACGTAAAGTAGCATCTAAAGTTGAAGCTTGCGCTAAAACTTTGCCACCATCTGCTGAGATAACTTGAGCATAGATGTGACGCGGAGTGCGGTTTACACACAAACGAGTCGCACCCAATGCACGAATGTGCAAGCGTGTGCTTTTCGCACGACGCAAACGGGATTGTTTCTTTTCGTTCATAAGAACCTCGCGCCTTATTTCTTCTTAGCTTCTTTACGAAGTACAACTTCGTCAGAATAACGAACACCTTTACCTTTATAAGGCTCTGGTGGACGGTAACCACGGATATCTGCAGCAACTTGACCTAAACGTGCTTTATCAGCAGATTTAAGAATAATTTCAGTTGCTGTAGGAGTTTCAGCAGTTACACCTTCAGGAAGCGTATAGTCGATCGGGTGAGAGAAACCAAGGTTAAGGTTAACAATGTTACCTTTAACCGCAGCTTTATAACCAACACCGATAAGTTGTAACTTACGTTCGAAGCCTTCGCTCACACCTTTTACAAGGTTGTTAAGCACAGCGCGAGCAGTACCAGCTTGCATCCAAGCGTCTTTCGACTCAGCTTTTGGAGCAATCGCTAGAATACCGTCTTCCTGTTTAAGCTCGACCAGCGCATGCAGGGTGAAAGACAAAGTACCTTTGCTACCTTTCACTTCGACCTGCCGGCCGTTCTGAGTAACTGTTACACCGTTAGGTACAGTTACTGGGGCTTTAGCCACACGAGACATGAGGAATCACCTATTAAGAAACAAAAGCAATAACTTCACCACCGATACCTGCAGCACGTGCAGCGCGATCAGTCATGATGCCTTTGCTTGTAGAAACAATTGCAATACCTAAACCTTGCTTAACGCTTGGAAGTGCATCTTTACCGCGATACTGACGTAGACCAGGACGGCTTACGCGTTTCACAGTTTCGATAACTGGTTTGCCTTCGAAATACTTTAAAGTCAAAGTAAGCGTCGCTTTGCCTTCAGCATCAGCAACTTCTACATTTGAAATGTAACCCTCTTGTTGAAGAACATTTGCAATTGCAACCTTCAACTTAGAGTTTGGCATAGAAACAGTTTGCTTCTTCGCCATTTGTGCGTTACGAACACGAGTTAACATGTCGGCAACGGTATCTTGCATACTCATCTATAGTGCTCCTTACCAGCTTGCCTTAACAACGCCCGGTACATCACCTTGCATTACTGTATCGCGTAATTTGTTACGGCTTAAACCGAACTTACGGAAGTAACCATGAGGACGACCAGTTAAACCACAACGGTTACGTAAACGTACTGGAGATGCATTACGTGGTAATGCTTGTAATTTCATCATCGCTTCGAAACGCTCTTCGTCGCTTGCATTTACGTTTGCAATAACAGCTTTTAATTCAGCACGTTTTGCAGCGTATTTAGCAACAGTAGCTTCGCGTTTCAATTCGCGATTAATCATACTTTTCTTAGCCATATCGACCTCTTATTTGAACGGGAAGCCGAATGCACGCATAAGCGCACGGCCTTCGTCATCGGTGCGAGCAGTCGTAGTGATGGTAATATCCATACCACGAATACGATCAATCTTATCAAAATCGATTTCAGGGAACATAATTTGTTCCTTAAGACCCATTGAGTAGTTACCACGACCATCAAATGATTTCGAAGAGAAACCACGGAAGTCACGGATACGAGGGATCGCAATCGAGATCAAACGGTCTAAGAATTCGTACATACGTTCGCCGCGTAAAGTAACTTTACAACCAATCGGCCAACCATCACGGATTTTGAAACCCGCGATTGATTTACGAGCTAATGTAAGAACTGGTTTTTGACCAGCGATAGCTTGCATATCAGCAAGAGCACCATCAAGGAGTTTTTTGTCAGCAGCAGCTGCGCCAACACCCATGTTGATCGTGATTTTAGTAATGCGAGGAATATCCATCACATTTTTAACGCCTAAAGTCTCTTGTAATTGAGCCTTAAGTTCGTCGTTGTAACGCGTTTTAAGTCTGGCCATTGCCTTTTCAACCTATTACTTCGCTACCGCCACTGATTCACCATTTGATTTATAAACACGAGTTTTCGCGCCATCAATCACTTGGTAACCAACACGGTCAGCCTTTTGGGTTGTAGCATTAAAAATTGCCACGTTAGAAATATGAAGCGAAGCTTCCTGTGTAACGACAGCGCCTTCAGCACCTGTTGCACGGTTTGGCTTTTGATGCTTCTTAACCAAGTTAAGGCCTTCAACCATAACACGGTCATTTGAAACAGACAGAACAGTACCCTGTTTGCCTTTTTCTTTACCTGCGATCACAATTACTTGATCGCCTTTTTTAATCTTAGCCATGATTGCCTCTTATAGAACTTCAGGAGCCAGTGAAATAATTTTCATGAACTGTTCAGTACGAAGTTCACGAGTCACTGGTCCGAAAATACGAGTTGCAATCGGCGCTTTGTTGTTGTTCAAAATAACAGCAGCGTTATCGTCGAAACGAATCACTGAACCGTCTGGACGACGGATACCGAATTTTGTACGTACAACTACAGCATTCATCACGTCACCTTTTTTAACACGTGCGCGTGGAATAGCTTCTTTTACAGTAACTTTAATAATGTCGCCAACAGAAGCATAACGACGATGTGAACCACCAAGTACTTTAATACATTGTACGCGGCGAGCACCACTATTGTCTGCTACGTCTAGCATACTTTCGGTTTGAATCATTGCCCTACTCCAAAACCGAGCATCACCGGTCACAATTTCGAAAGGCTCAAAGAGTACTCGAAATTAACCGATGATGCAACAGATACGTCTAATTACTCAGCAGCAGCTTCAACAACTTCAACTAGAGTCCAAGACTTAGTTTTAGAAATTGGGCGGCTTTCTTTGATAGTCACAACGTCGCCAGTTTTAGCTGTGTTGTTCTCATCGTGAGCGTGTAATTTAGTTGAACGGCGGATTGATTTGCCATACAACGGGTGTTGAACGCGGCGTTCGATAAGTACTACGATAGACTTGTCCATCTTGTCGCTTACTACTTTGCCGGTTAACGTGCGAACTGTTTGTTCACTCATTGTCCGTTCCCCTGTTTTTCGGTAAGGAGTGTCTTGATACGAGCAATTGTCTTACGAGTAAGCGCAACTTCATGCGATTTACCCAATTGACCAGTTGCTTTTGCCATACGAAGACGGAATTGGTTTAGCTGTTGCTCATCAAGCAAAGCTGTCAACTCTTCTACCGACTTTTCACGTAGATCTTTAGTTTTCATTACATTACCGTCCGAGTCACGATAGTGGTTTTAAACGGAAGTTTAGCAGCTGCAAGCGTAAACGCTTCGCGAGCCAATTCTTCGTTAACACCATCAATTTCGTACAAGACTTTACCTGGTTTGATTTGGCAAACCCAGTATTCCACAGAACCCTTACCTTTACCCATACGCACTTCAAGAGGCTTAGAAGTAATCGGCTTGTCTGGAAAAACACGGATAAAGATCTTACCACCACGTTTAATACGACGGCTGATTGTACGACGCGCTGCTTCAATTTGACGAGCAGTCATTTGACCACGCTCAACAGATTTAAGTGCGATTGTACCAAAAGATACCGAGCTACCGCGGTGAGCTAGACCAGTGTTACGGCCTTTCTGCACTTTACGGAATTTAGTACGTTTAGGTTGTAACATGGATTATTCTCCTTTTTCAGCAGAACGATCATTGCGACGACCACGACGCTCTTGACCTTCACCACGACCACGACCACGTTTAGCTGGACGTTCTTCAGCTGGAGCTGGGTTCATGACTTGTTTCATGCCACCCAAGATCTCACCACGGAAGATCCAAACTTTAACACCAATGGTACCGTAAGTCGTTTCAGCACGCATAGTTGCATAGTCGATGTCTGCACGAAGTGTATGCAAAGGTACACGACCCTCACGATACCATTCAGTACGAGCAATCTCAGCACCACCTAAACGGCCTGATACTTCAACTTTAATACCTTTAGCACCAGCACGCATTGTGTTTTGAACCGCACGCTTCATAGCACGACGGAACATTACACGTTTTTCTAATTGAGAAGCGATTGCTTCAGCAACTAAACGAGCGTCTAAGTCTGGGCGATCAATTTCATTGATACTTACTTGCGCTGGAATACCCATAATCTGAGTAAGTTCACGCTGTAATTTCTCAATATCTTCGCCTTTTTTACCGATCACGATACCAGGACGTGCAGTGCTAATTGTTACTTTAGCAGCGCCCGTAGGACGTTCGATAAGAATATTGCTGATCATCGCATTCTTAAGTTTTTTAGTTAAAAACTCACGAACTTGAAGATCTTTAAGCAAGTATTCAGCGTATTGTTTCGGACTCGCATACCAGTTGGCGTTATGACGTTTTACAACACCAAGGCGGATACCGATTGGATGAACCTTCTGACCCATATCAAACCCCTACCTTAACGGTAATGTGACAAGTACGCTTAGTAATACGATCTGCACGGCCTTTAGCACGTGGCATAATACGCTTAAGGCTAGTACCTTCATCAACGTAAATCGTAGTAACCTTAAGGTCGTCTACATCTAAACTGTTATTGTGTTCAGCGTTTGCAATCGCAGATTCCAATGCTTTTTTAACCAAAACTGCAGCTTTTTTGTTGCTAAAGTTAAGAATATTAAGCGCGTGAGCAACAGATTTGCCACGGATTAGGTCTGCAACCAAACGAGTTTTTTGTGCCGAGATAGCGGCACCGCGTAATTTAGCAGTAACTTCCATCATAGCACCTTAACGTTTAGATTTCTTGTCAACACCGTGACCACGATAGGTACGAGTTGGCGCGAATTCACCAAGTTTGTGACCAACCATATGTTCAGATACGATCACTGGAACATGGTTACGGCCATTATGTACAGAAATTGTTAAACCAACAAAATCTGGGAGGATCATCGAACGACGCGACCAAGTTTTGATCGGCTTACGGTTATTAGCCGCGATAGCCGCTTCAACCTTAGCGAACAAGTGCGCATCGACGAATGGGCCTTTTTTCAGAGAACGAGGCATTGTCAGATTCCTTTACTTGTTACTTAACGCGACGGTCGCGAATAATCATCTTAGTCGTACGCTTATTGGTACGTGTCTTGTACCCTTTAGCTTTTTGACCCCATGGGCTTACAGGTTGAATACCTTTGCTACGACCTTCACCACCACCGTGCGGGTGATCTACTGGGTTCATCGCCATACCACGAACGGTAGGACGAACGCCACGCCAGCGTGCTGCACCTGCTTTACCAAGTGAACGAAGGTTGCTTTCTTGGTTAGAAACTTCACCAAGAACTGCACGGCACTCAACGTGAATTTTACGCATTTCACCAGAACGTAAACGAACGATGGCGTAAGAACCGTCACGACCCAACAACTGAACTGAAGTACCAGCAGAACGAGCTAATTGCGCGCCTTTACCAATTTTAAGTTCAATGTTGTGAAGAGTAGAACCGATAGGCATGTTGCGAAGCGGTAAACAGTTACCTGGACGAATTGGTGCATCGTTACCAGATTGAACTTTATCGCCAGCGCGAAGGCCTTTAGGCGCGATGATGTAGCGACGCTCACCATCAGCATACAATACTAGTGCAATGTGTGCTGTACGGTTAGGATCGTATTCAATACGCTCTACAGTTGCAGGAATACCATCTTTGTTACGTTTGAAGTCAACTAGACGATAGTGCTGCTTGTGACCGCCACCAACGTGACGAGTCGTGATGTGACCGTTGTTATTACGACCACCAGTACGTTTTTTAGCTTCAACCAACGGAGCATAAGGCGCGCCTTTGTGAAGATGGTCGTGAACGACTTTCTCTACAAAGCGACGTCCAGGAGACGTTGGCTTACATTTTTGAATTGGCATAATTCTCGTCCTTATTCCGCTGCGCTTTCAGCGGTATCGCCCAAGTCAGCCATTTCAACATCTTGGCCAGCTTTCAGGGTGACGTATGCTTTTTTAACATCAGAACGACGTCCTAATGTTTTACCAAAGCGTTTAGTCTTACCTTTAGTGATCGTTGTGTTAACTTTAACAACTTGAACACCAAACAATTGCTCAACCGCTTTTTTGATTTCAAGTTTGTTTGCATCAAGTGCAACTTTAAAAACTTGAACACCAGCAGTTTCGCCTAAAACTTGTGCTTTTTCTGAGAATACAGGTCCTTGTAGGACTTGATAGATACGTTCGTTGTTCATCCGAGTTCTACCTCAATTTTCTTAGCAGCAGCTACAGACATAACAACTTTATCGAACGCGATCAAGCTAACAGGATCGATAGCAGCAGCATCAACCACATCAACGTGTGGAATGTTGCGCGCTGCAAGGTATAGATTCTCATCTACAGCTTCTGTAACGATCAATGCGCGAGTAGCATTCAAGTCGTTAAGTTTTGCAAGCAACTCTTTAGTTTTTGGAGCAGCAACAGCAAACTCTTCAACTAATACTAGACGATCTTGGCGAACAAGTTCAGCTAAGATACATTGCATTGCACCGCGGTACATTTTGCGGTTAACTTTTTGAGACCAATCTTGTGGGCGAGCAGCAAAAGTTTTACCACCACCTACCCAGATTGGGCTACGAATAGAACCCGCACGAGCGCGACCAGTACCTTTTTGACGGAATGGTTTTTTACCACCGCCAGAAACGTCTGCACGTGATTTCTGAGCTTTTGAACCTTGACGGCCACCAGCTAAATAAGCGGTAACAACTTGGTGTACAAGAGCTTCATTGAATTCACGACCGAACGCAACTTCTGATAATTCAACAGCAGAGCCGGAAACAGTATTTAAATTCACGTTATTTCCCCTCAGGCCTTGATCGTAGGACGAACAGTTACGTCACCGCCAGTAGCGCCAGGAATCGCACCTTTTACTACTAAAACTGAACGTTCTGCGTCGATAGATACAATTTCTAGACCCTGTACAGTTACGCGTTCAGCACCTAAATGGCCAGCCATTTTTTTGCCTTTGAATACGCGACCAGGAGTCTGGTTTTGACCTGTAGAACCTAGAACACGGTGAGAAACTGAGTTACCGTGAGTTGCGTCTTGCGTACGGAAGTTCCAACGCTTAACACCACCTTGGAAACCTTTACCTTTCGACTGACCAGTTACGTCAACAACTTGACCCACTGTAAACAAGTCTACACCGATAGTTCCACCAACTTCACGACCTTCAAGATCAGCTTCTGTTGCACGGAATTCTTGAACTAAACGACCAGCAGCAACACCCGCTTTAGCGAAGTGACCTTTCTGAGCGCTAGTTACGCGAGATTCGCGACGTTCACCAGTAGTGATTTGAATCGCTTGATAACCATCAGTTTCAAGCGTTTTGATTTGAGTGATGCGGTTAGGATCAACCTCAATCACTGTAACAGGCACAGAAACACCAGCATCTGTAAAGATACGTGTCATACCGCACTTGCGACCGACTAAACCAATAGCCATGTGCATAAACCTCTAAAAAAGCGGCCTAATTAACTTAGAGCGTTAATTAACCCGAAAGCCTTAACCCAATGCGATCTGAACATCAACACCAGCTGCAAGATCCAACTTCATCAATGCATCTACAGTTTTGTCTGTAGGTTGAACGATGTCGATCAAACGTTTGTAAGTGCGGATCTCGTATTGGTCACGCGCATCTTTATTAACGTGTGGTGATGTTAAAACGTTAAAACGTTCAATGCGTGTAGGCATTGGGATTGGACCACAAACCTGTGCACCAGTACGTTTTGCTGTTTCTACGATTTCTTGAGCTGATTGATCAATTAGACGGTGATCAAAAGACTTAAGACGGATACGAATTCTCTGGTTAGACATACCAGTAAACTCCAAGCCAAATATATAAAGAATCACTCTTGACGCATCTCACCCCACTATTTAAGGTAAGTGTCAAGAGCAGTGAAATATCACTAAGGTCATGATCGATGCCACGACTGTCACGATGTTAACTACTTTATTCGTAGCCAACCCCTTTCATTAAAGGGTCGCTCATTATAGCCATTGTTTAATGCATAAGCAAATTGATTTTCGAGTTTTTACAATATTTTCAATTTGTTTGCATTTTCAGTAGCTTAAAAAATCATCAATATATTGTTTGTCGGAGCACATATTCAATAGCCCTATTAAGAATCTGATTTCCTTCAATAAAATTTAATTTAGGTGTTTTTTTCAATTCTGTTTCCGCGGTGACATAACGCCCTGAAAATTTACTCAACTCATCATCATTCTCTAAAAACAAGTCTAATGTTTCAGGTGTGATTTCTGGGTGAAACTGAAAACCCAATACGTTTTTGCCAATTTGGTACATTTGATTACGACAGATGGTATTTTCTGCCAAATGAATAGCCCCTTTAGGAATTTCAAACGTTTCACTATGCCATTGCATTACATTAAATTGTTCTGGTAGCTCAAAACATTCTATTGGCACATGTTGAATTTTCCGTACTGTTGTCCAACCTAGTTCCTGTTGTTCATTTCGACTCACAGCAGCCCCAAGTGCATTTGCAATCAACTGCCCCCCTAAGCATAGCCCAATGACAGGTTTACCTGATGCCAAATACCGACGTAACCAACGTTTTTCTATCTTTAGCCATGGATAATTTACTTCATCATTAACGCTCATTGTTCCCCCCATAATGATAAGTAAATCCACATCTTCAATGTTGGGTAAAGCTTCAATTTCCAGAGCCTGATCAACGGGTAATGCAAAAAACTCCGTTGCACTTATAACAGCACCTTGCTTTTTCAAATATTCATAACAACTACCGAACCCTTCACCAGCAATATGCTGAAAATAATGTACTTTTAAATGCGACTTCATGCGCTTAAGCCTTCTTTTATGCTATCTCTTCAGATGGTTTAGCAAAATTGAAGCCAACTTTTTTATTTTGCTGAGCTTTACTTACATTTACTCAATTTTCTAGCCTATTTCATCACTTTCTCTTAAGCTAAAACAATTTAGCGCTTTATGTTGAGTCGATTCGTGAAGAAAAATCCGCAAACCGCTTTAATCCATGCACCAAGACAAGCCCCGCAATCCATTTCAACCATTCAACCTCCCCTCTATCGTGCATCAACGATCATTTTTAAAAATACCGATGCACTATTTAATCGCCATTGGACAGATGAATATGATTACAGTTATGGCACCCATGGCACTCCTACCACATTCACATTGGGCGATAACATTGCACAAATTGAAGGGGGTAAATATTGCTTACTGGCGCCCAGTGGTTTATCCGCCATTAATCTAGTCAATTCATGTTTTCTCAATCAGGGTGATGAAGTTTGGGTTGCAGACAATATTTACGGTCCGAACATGGAGCATCTGCGCAATCTAGAAAAGCGCTATGACATTACGGTCAAAGTCTATAACGCCATTGATGTGAACTCATTTCAACCAACGGAAAAAGCAAGACTAATCTGGTTAGAGGCAGCAGGCTCAGTCACCTTAGAGTTTCCCGATTTAGTTGGACTTATTAAAAAGGCAGAAGCACATAACATACTCACCGCTTTGGATAATACTTGGGGAGCAGGTCTTGCCTTTAATGCTTTTGATTTTAGTGATGCACATTTAAGTGTCGATATGACCGTACATGCCCTAACCAAGTACCCCAGCGGTGGCGGTGATATCTTGATGGGTTCTGTGGTCACACGTAAGCAACATTTGCACCATCAATTATTTCAAATGCATGCCATTCAAGGTATTTGTGTATCGGGAGATGATGTTGCTCAAGTGCAGCGCAGTCTGGCCTCGATGCGTGTTCGCTATGCCGCACAGTCTCAAAGTGCAATACAACTCCTCACTTGGCTAAAGCAACGACCTGAATTTTTACAAGTTTTACACCCAGCAGATCCGAATACTGCAGGTCACACCTTCTGGAAAGATATTTGCATAGAACAACACAGCGCAGGTTTGGTCAGTGTGATTTTTAAACCAGAGTTTAACTTACAAGATATTCGTCATTTTTGTGATGCCTTGTCTTTGTTTAAACTGGGTTTTAGCTGGGGTGGTCCCGTCAGTTTAGTGATGCTCTATGATCTCAAAGACATGCGTCTGCTTGAACATACACATTTACAACAAGGTTTATTGGTTCGCTTTTGTATAGGACTGGAACATCCTAACGATTTAATTCAAGATATAGAAAACGCACTAAAACAATTGAATAGCCATCACAAGAAAACCGAATAGGAAGAAATATGAGTACACCGATTATCATTGCAAAAAAAACCAGTGATACCCAACAAGACGTGGTTCTACATTCAAAATTTGCTAACCGCCATGGCTTAATTGCTGGTGCAACAGGGACAGGCAAAACCATCACTTTAAAAGTATTAGCTGAAAGTTTTTCACGACTCGGTGTACCCGTGTTTCTGGCTGATGCCAAAGGTGATGTTTCAAGCTTAGCCCAAGCAGGAACAGCCAATCCTAAGTTTGATGAACGCATCAAAAGCTTAGGTATTGATAGTATTCCGTTTGCCGCATCCCCTGTAGTGTTTTGGGATTTATTTGCTGAACAAGGTCATCCTATTCGTACAACAATTACAGAAATTGGCCCATTACTTCTGGCGCGCATGCTGAATTTAAATGATACTCAGGAAGGTGTCCTTTCTGCGGTGTTTCGTATTGCGGATGATCAAGGTCTACTATTGATCGACTTTAAAGACTTAAAAGCCATGATTAGCTATGTCAGCGAACATGCTGCTGAGTTTAAAGCAGAATATGGCAATCTATCGCCTGCTAGTCTTGGCGCCATTCAGCGCAATTTACTGGCTCTAGCCGACCAAGGTGGTGATCAATTCTTTGGTGAACCTAGCTTAAATATTCTCGACTTTATTCAAACCGACAGTAATGGACACGGCTATATCAATATTTTAGCTGCAGACAAGCTGATGAATACGCCGAAGTTGTATGCAACCTTTTTATTGTGGATGCTCTCCGAACTGTTTGAACAGCTCCCTGAAGTGGGCGATATGGACAAGCCTAAACTGGTGTTCTTCTTTGATGAAGCGCATTTATTGTTTGATAATGCTAGTACAGCACTACAAGAAAAAATTGAACAGGTGGTCCGTCTAATTCGATCTAAAGGTGTGGGGATCTACTTTGTCACCCAAAATCCTCTTGATTTACCCGAAAGCGTTTTGGGGCAGTTGGGTAACCGTATTCAGCATGCGTTGCGTGCTTTCACCCCAAAAGACCAAAAGGCTGTAAAAACAGCAGCAGATACCTTCCGTGCCAATCCTGAATTTAAGGTTGAACAAGCCATTACCGAACTAGCTGTCGGGGAAGCGCTGATTAGCTGCCTTGATGAGCAAGGTACACCGCAAATTGTAGAACGTGCATGGGTCATGCCTCCCTACTCATCGTTCAGCCCGATTAGCCCTGAACAACGTCAGGTCTTAATCTCACAAAGTATTGTCGCTGGCATTTATGAGAAAACATTAGACCGCGAAAGTGCCTTTGAATTGTTACAAAACAAAGTCGCTGAACGCCAACAACAAGCGGTACAGATAGAGCAAGAAAAACAACAAGCCAAAGAACAAGAGCAGCTCGCAAAACAACAAGCCAAAGAAGCGGAAGCAATTGCCAAACAACAAGCGCGTGAACAAGAGCGTGTTGCCAAAGAACAGCAAAAAGAAGCTGAGCGCTCAGCTAAACAGCGTGAGAAGCTAATTCAAGACACAGTAGGAACGTTCGCCAAAAGTGCAGCACGTAGTCTGGGTGGCAGTACTGGACAGAAAATTATGCGTGGTATTTTAGGGTCTATTTTTGGTAAGTAATGCGCGCCTAACTGCTTACAACCTTCATTCAACGTCACCAATTTTTGGTGACGTTTTTTATGTACGACGATTAAATACTCCATTACAACATGACGTCATCTGCATATAACTTGGCATGATCGGATGTCAGAAAGCTGGACTCAATCACTAAAATTCAATCATCAAGTTAGATCAACAAAGTATTGAGGATAGTGAAATGAATAAAGCCCAAGAACAAGTGGTATTAATTACAGGCGCATCATCAGGCATGGGTAGAGCATTTACACGCGCCTTATTACAACAAGGCGCCCTCGTATATGCTGTAGCACGTCGTCTTGAAGCAATGAATGAGCTAAAAATACTCGGCGCTCGTACATTAAAAATGGACATCAGCCGATCTGAAGATATTCATCAAGTCATCCAACAGATTGAACGAGAAACCCAAGGTGTAGACATCCTGATTAACTGTGCAGGATTTGGCTTATACGGTGCCATGGAAGATACGTCGATTGCAGACGCCCGCTATCAATTTGAAGTGAACCTGTTTGGCATGGCTGAATTGACCCAACAAGTTTTGCCATCCATGCGCCAAAAAAATAAGGGGCGCATCATCAACATCTCCTCAATGGGTGGCAAAATTTATACGCCGCTCGGCAGTTGGTATCATGCCAGTAAACATGCTGTTGAAGGCTGGTCAGATTGCCTACGTCTAGAGCTGAAAGCTTTTAATATTGACGTGGTTGTGATCGAACCCGGTGCGATTAATACTGAATTTGCCGACGTCATGCTCCAACCCATGCTCTCACGTTCAGGTACAGGTGCTTATGCCCACATGGCGCAAGCAGTTGCCCATGCTACCAATGAATCGGTGCGTAAAGGTGAACTCTCAGATGTACAAGTCGTGGTCGATATGTTGATAAAAGCCGTTAATGCAAAGCAACCAAAGACCCGATATGTGGGTGGCAAGTATGCCAAACTCATGATTTTTGTGCGCAAATGGTTTGGGGATCGTATTTTCGATATGATGGTCATGTCAGTCGTTAAATAATGCCAGTGACTCATTCACATGAAATCGCAATATCTAATGCAGGGATTGCTACCATGAAATATGCAACAAAGTTTGTACTGCAACCTAATTGGAGGCTTTTTTTGATTGATTTAGGCATCCGACCTGAAGATGTAGTTCGACAAGCTGACCTGCCATTAGATGCGTTTAACCGTGAAAAAATGGAACTCACACCACAACATTATTTTCAATTTTGGGAAGCTGTTGAGCATATTGCAAATATTGAGCATTTACCGCTTAAAATCGGGCAAATGCTCTCAGTAGAACTTTTCGATCCCGCCATTTTTGCGTGTATATGCAGCCCCAATTTAAGCGTTGCTTTGGAACGCATAACGCTGTTTAAAAAATTGATTGGTCCTATTCATCTAAATACAGCAACCGATGCTCAGCAAATGCGCTTAGACATTGAATTCTATCAAGTCGGCGCAGCCATTCCCCAAAGTCTGATACTGACAGAATTGGTCTTTTTTACGCAGTTGGCACGATTATGCCTGCGTAGCCATATTATGCCACTAGCAATCACTTTACCTGAGCTCCCCGAACAACTCGCGCCCTATCGAGACTACTTTGGTGTCACCCCAAAGAAAGACTCAAAAATTTCGATCAGTTTTTCACACGTAGACTGTACCAAGCCCTTCTTGACAGCAAACCCAACCATGTGGGCATTTTTTGAGCCCAATCTCAGACAAAATCTGCTGAATTTAAACAATGCAGTGCAAACTCAAGAAAAAGTAAAAACAATTTTACTAGAAAATTTACCTGCTGGATTTAGCCGAATTGAGGATGTCGCAGAAAAACTGGCGCTCAGTAAGCGTAGCTTACAACGACTTTTAGAGGAAGAGCAGACCAACTTCCAAAGCATTTTGGATAACACGCGCCAAGCTCTAGCCGAACACTATCTCACCCGCTCCTCAATTAGCCCCAGTGAGGTCTCTTATCTACTCGGTTTTCAAGAAGTGAACTCTTTTGCTCGCGCCTTCAAAAAGTGGACAGGCGAAACTCCCTATGCTTTTCGACATCGCTATTCATAATCAAATAATAAAAAGACCTCTTGATGAATCAATACCTCACGCCTTGTCACCATTGAACACTAAAGAAAATCTACGTAATCGGTTGAAAAAACGCTAAATGAAACATCAATTCCATATAATGTTTCATAGAAATATAAAACATTCCTATAGGCGCAATAATAAACATCTAAAAAGAGCAAACTAAGATATTAAAAATGTTAAAGAATTCACCATCACATCAAAAACTTTCCTATACGCCTGAAAATATTTTATCCTTTTAGTATAAAGATGTATTTACATTACATCTTTAAAGGTATATTTTTAATACATCTTATAAATGATAGCCAAGAGAGATCAACCATGACTCCGCAGCAAATTGACCTTGTAAAAGCAACTGTTCCTGTCCTCCGTGAAAACGGTGTCGCGCTCACAGGTTATTTTTATAACCGCATGTTAGGTAATAACCCTGCTTTAAAAGAAACCTTTAATATGGGTCACCAACGCAGCGGTGCTCAAGCTCAAGCTTTGGCTGGCGCAGTGTTAGCTTATGCTGAAAACATTGAAGATCCTTCTGTATTGCTTCCAGTGGTTGAGCTGATTGCACATAAACATGTGAGCTTGAATATTCAAGCTCCTGATTACAATATTGTTGGAGAAAATCTGCTACATTCCATCAGCGAAGTTTTAAGTATTTCAATGGAAGACCCTTTAATTGGTGCGTGGGCTGCGGCTTATGGTCAGTTGGCTGACTTATTCATTAGCACCGAAAAGGCAATTTATGAACAGCATCAACAAACCAAAGGAAGTTGGTTAGGCTGGCGCAACTTTAAAATCGCGAAAAAAGTGGTTGAAAGTGAAGAAATCACGTCGTTCTACCTTACCCCTGTTGATGGTGGTGATTTACCACAATATGAAGCGGGTCAGTACATTTCAGTACGTGTATTTGTTGAAGAACTTGGCCTAAAACAACCACGCCAATACACCCTTTCAACGAGTCCTCAAGCAGATTATTTACGCATCTCAGTTAAACGTGAAGATGAAAAAGGCGACTTGGTTGCAGGCTGGGTTTCAAATACTCTACATGGTCTGGACGTTGGTGCCGAAATTGAAGTCTCTGCACCAACAGGTAACTTCTACCTGATTGATCCAAACAAACGTAATGTCTTTATTAGTGGTGGTGTGGGTCTCACCCCAATGGTGGCAATGCTGAATCAGTTGGTGACTTTAGATATGCCTGAGCCTGTAACCTTCATTCATGCATGTCGTAGTAAACAAGTACATGCCATGAAACAGCACATTCATGACTTAAAAGCGAAGTACCCTCGCCTAAGTACCTTTACTGCTTACGAGTTTCCACATCAAAGTGATATTTTAGGTCAAGACTTTGATGCGAAAGGTCGTCTTGATTTGAGTACCATTGATAGTGCGATTCTACCAACGCAAGCAGATTATTATTTATGTGGTCCAATGCCATTTATGGCTGAGCAACAAAAAGCTCTGATTGCCCGTGGTGTTCCTGCCGAAAATATCCACAGTGAAGCTTTTGGTACAGGTGGTGTTCATCACTAACTGATGCCATCGGCATAAAATAGAGTGGGTTAGTCAGGTTATGCTAGACTAGCCCTTTGTTTTTTGCGTATCGACGATTAATACCCTCATGCAGCTCAATAAATTTACAGATTATGCTTTGCGAATTCTGATGTATGTCTCTCAGCCGAAAGCGCTGCCACATACCATTGCAGAACTGGCTCAAGCACTTCAAGTGTCTGAAAATCACTTGATGAAAATCGTGCATTTTATGGCAAAGCAGCAATGGATTATTACCGCACGCGGTCGTGGTGGTGGGATTCGACTCAACCCAGAAACCCTACATTTAAGACTAGGGCAGATTGTGCGGGTTTTACAAGCCGATCAAAACATAGTTGAATGCAATACCCCGCCCTGTGTACTCCGCTCTAACTGTGGTCTGAAAGGTATTTTAGATAATGCCTTAGATGAGTTTTACAACAGCTTAGACCAATACACCCTAGCTGATGTGCTTGGTACCCCTTCGCAGAATAAGTTTGCAACACACTCCCCGATTAGCTTGATCAATCTTGTAGACTGAAGTCTTTTCTCGACAAGATTGCCGACTTTATGTTGCAAAGGTCGATTGCCTGCCCGACTTCTATTATAATGGCTGATTGTAGATCATAAATTGAAGTTGAGTTATGCACCACAGCCGAGGAAAATCCAAAAACAGTAAGATTGCTGCTGCCCCAAAGCAAAAAATTAGCTATGAAAAAAAGGTAGATTCTGCAGTTACTGAATATGCTGTGCGCGCTCTCAACTGGCTGCGTAAAGCCGAGTTTTTAATGAGTGCCCCGAAGCTCAATCTTTGTGTAGAAGATACAGGTTATGAAATTGCCTTTGCGGGTCGTTCAAATGCAGGTAAGTCTAGTGCTATCAATGCCTTAACCAACCAAAAGCAATTGGCTCGTGCCTCGAAAAGACCGGGTCGTACGCAGATGATTAACTTTTTCAGTCTAGGGAATCCTGACCAACGTCTCGTCGACTTACCCGGTTATGGTTATGCAGCCGTGCCTGAAGCGATGAAAATCGTGTGGCAAAAAGAGTTAGAAAACTACCTGATTCAGCGTAAAAGCTTACAAGGCTTAGTATTGTTAATGGATATTCGTCATCCGCTACAGCACTTTGACGTGATGATGTTGGAATGGGCTTATTCGCGTAAATTGTTTGTGCATGTACTACTCACCAAGTCCGACAAACTCAACCGTGGCCCTGCTTCTAAGGCATTGCAAGAAGTTAAAGCCCAATTGAAAAAGATGAAATTGGATTTCTCAATTCAATTGTTCTCCTCCCTCAACAAACAAGGTCTAGAAGAACTGGCGAGCGTGATGGGTGGACGACTCAATTTTACGTTAGACCAAGCCCAACACTTTGACTTAAGCAGCATTCCAGATGCGACAGCCGATGAGCTGGATGCAGACGAATTCGATGAAGATACTGAAGTAGCTATGGATATTGACGCTGAAGATCATATTGAAACTAAAGGCGATGTTGAAACCAAACCACAGTCTGAGGCTTAAGTTTTAAACACCATTCGATAAAAACATCATCTATTGCTGTATCTGTGTCCCCTATTGCTAATCACAATTGGGGACTTTTTTTTATACTGAATTTATTCAACTCGTGAAAAAGTTCAACACATATAAAAATAGGTCAGCATATGAAATTATGGTCTCGATTGAAAAAAAACAAAATTCGCTCCTCGATTGCCTACACCATTAAGCCCCGCAAAGTTAAATTTGAATGGCAAGACAGCCCGATTGATTGGATTCCCAACCAACCTTTTGCTAGCTATTTCATCAATGAAATTAATATGATCCTACCCGCAGGTGAGTTCTGGTTCTGCCGCCTCTACAACAAAGTCTTACCGCAAATTAGCGATGAAAAGCTGAAGCAAGATGTACAAGCCTTTATCCGCCAAGAAGCCATGCATGCGCAAGCACACAACTCAGCCAATAAAGAGTATCTCAGCCAAAGAAAGATTGATGTCTCCCGTAATCTAGAGTTGATGGATTTCTTATTTGGAAAATTACTGGCCGATAAACCCCTTGATCTCACTGTACCCAAAGCACTTGAACACCAGTGGGATTTGTTTCGACTTGGCATTATTGCAACGGTGGAACACATGACCTGCGTACTTGGCAAATATGCACTGTATAACACTGAATGGGAGAAAATGGGCGCAGACCCTGCTATGCTGGACTTAGTGAAATGGCACGGCGCAGAAGAAATTGAACACCGTACCGTCGCATTTGATTTGTACCGACATTTAGGCGGTGGCTATATTGCACGTTATTATTTGAGTCTCGTCGTGATTGCTGCCGTTCTCGGTTTATGGGTCGATGGTGCAGCCCATATTATGAAACAAGATGACCGCTTTAAGTCGATTCAACCCAGTCTGTTTAAACCTTGGATTTGGCGTGAATGGTTCTCTATTTCCAAGCGGAATCATCAAGTACTACCAAGCCCGCTCTGGTTAGTGTCACAACAGTTCGGCTATTTGGTGCCATGGTATGACCCTGTACACGAAGCCAAAACAGAAGATGCGATTACCTACTTAGACCAATCCCCTGCGGCAAAACGTGCCATGCTCAAAGTCGCTTAAATCCAAAATAAAAAAGCAGTTCAATCGGCTGCTTTTTTATTCTAGAGCAAGACTTAAGATGAATTTGATAAATTCGGTAAAGGTGCATCCAGATCTTGGGTATGTCGATCGACCACCACACTAATCATCATGTCGCCTTGTACATTGACCACGGTACGCACGGTATCCAGTAAGCGATCAATCGGCAATAAAATCGCAATCGCTTCCGCAGGAAGCCCGACAGACTGCAAGACCATAATCATGGTGACCATACCTGCACTCGGAATCCCGGGAGCTCCTAAAGAAGCAATCATCGCGGTCAGACACACCACCAACTGCTGACTCAAGCTCAAATCGAGTCCCATCAAGTTGGCAATAAACAAAGCTGCCGCCGCCTCATATAGTGCAGTACCATCCATATTGAGCTGCGTCCCCAATGGAATCACAAAGCCCGCCGTTTGCGGACGTACACCGAGATTTTCTTGCGCACATTTCAGTGATAAAGGCATAGTCGCCGAGCTTGAACTGGTGGCAAAAGCAGTAATTAAGGCCACACGCGTGCCTTTAAAAAAGGTGATCGGATTCATCTTGCCAAAAATCCACAGCAATAGCGGCAAAACCACCAGACCATGAAAAATGGTGGTGCCTGTTACCACAGCCGCAAACTCGGCCAAACGGCTCAATACCGAGATGTCTTCAATGGCAATCAATTTGGCAAGTAAGGCAAAAATTCCCAGTGGTGCAAGCTTCATCACCCACCCAATCATCAGCATCATGATGTCAAAGAACTGCTGACTCAGCTTACGCACGGTACGGAATTGCTCTCCACCTTTAACCAGTGCCACTCCAATAAACAGAGCAAAAACCACCACCGCCAAAACATTGCCTTCAGCAAAAGCTTTAAACGGGTTAATCAACGTATTTTGAATAAAGTTGGTGAAGAACGAAGATGGAGTGAGGGTATCTGGAGTTTGATGATTCGCCATGGCATCTTGAAACATGGCAATATCGACACCTTTGCCGACTTCAAATAAATGCGCGCAGCTTAAACCCAATATCAAGGCCAATGTCGTGGTAGTGACACAGCATGCCACCGTAATTTTCCAAACACGGGAGAGCTGTCCGCCCGCCTGTAAGTTGGATACCCCCACCACAATTGAGCTAAAAATGAGGGGAATCAGAAGCATTTTTAATAAACCGATAAAAATACTACTGACCACTCCAATTCCATACAAACTCATTTCTAAAAAAGCGGTTTCAGGAAATAGATTTAAAACAAACCCGAAGACGACCCCAAAGATCGCTGCAATTAGAATTTGCGTGTTTAAGCTCATAGCTTCATGCTTTTCAAAGATTTCTTTGGGAAACTATGCCATGTGAATCGGCTAGAATCGAGGATTTTTTTGTCACAAGTACTGCACATTTCCCCATATACCTATCACCAAAGGTGAGACCATGACAATTGAAACTCAACTCATAGCCCAGCTCTGACCACCTTTCAGTCATAAAATCAGTCATAAAAAAAGCTGAGTCATATCACTCAGCTTTTTCCTATACTCAGGCTTTATTGGGCTTCGATTTCACGGAGCCGAATCAAACCTTCTTGCGTAGTGCTACACACCAACTCACCGTTTTGCCACATCCGACCAAAGTTTAAACCACGTGAACTGGCACTCACTGTGGCGTCCATGTCATACAGCATAAACTCATCCACGCGAAAGGGTTTATGAAAATACATAGCATGATCAATGCTCGCACACTGTAAACTTGGAGACAAATAGCTTAAACCATGTGGACGCAGTGCCGTAGTCATTAAGGTAAAGTCTGAATAGAATGCCGCAATCGCTTGATGTAACGAAACCTCATCTACCTCAGATGCAATGCGGTCATGCGTACGAATATAGTGTGCATAGACAGGCGCTTCTGGCTGCGGTTGATATGGGTTTTGTGGATTGATGGGACGAATCTCCACATGCCGATCTCGCATAAAACTTGCACGTACATTTTCAGGCACAAACTCTACCATCATCTTTTTCAGTTCAGCCTCAGACTTTAGCGACTCTGGTGCTGGGTATTCAGGTTCGCTAATTTGATAGTTCAGCCCTTCTTCATTGTCAGCAAAGGACACCATACACATAAAGATGGTTTTACCATGTTGAATGGCACGCACTTGACGGCTGACAAAACTACGCCCATCACGAATCCGATCGACTTCATAGATAATCGGTGCGTTTACGTCACCACCAAATAAAAAGTACGCATGTAAAGAGTGTGCAGGACGATCTGTGGTATATGATGCTGCACGCAGTGCCTGACCTAAGACTTGCCCACCAAAAACACGCTTCCCAACCAAATTACGGCTTTGTCCACGAAAGATGTTTTCCTCAATTTTTTCGAGGCTCAGTAATTCAACCAACTCTTGGGTTAAAGCATTCATAAACAACCTACTTAATGGTGAGATACCCAATATTTCTGTAAAGTAATAGGTATCATATATAGAGTATAAAACCTATTTTGCCATAAATTCTGACTAAAACCCTAGAGATTGCTTGACTGAGATGTCACAACTTTTTTTCGTTATTTTTGACTAAAAATACGATTTTTAACGATAAAATTCACCATATAAAACAAATTTGTCAGGAAATGACATACGGTTTATGTTTACAATTACGCAAAATAAATACCCCTTCAGGCAAACTGCGGGATTGGTCATTTAAGCAGGAGTGTATATGTCCAAAAGTGGCTTTGGTCAAATGTATAGAAAGCTTTCAAGTAAGCTTCTTGACCTAATCGTAACCCCACACGTATTGGGTGAGGTTCCAACAGAACCGACAGTAAACGATGCTGACTCAGCAGCTTCAGACCATCCCAAAAAAATTGTCTGTTATGTACTCCAAAACCACTCTCGTAGTAATGCGCTGTTGGTGGATGGTGAAACACGTCGCTTAAAGCTTTCCCCTGCACTAGACCCTTTAGTCTTGGGTACACATCAAGAAAAAGCATCAATCGTGTTTCTACAACATAACGATGAAAATAATTTACTTAACGCTCCATCCCACACCTTTCCACCACGTCTTTTACGTTTGGTTGAAGCTTTAGAAAAACAACCCGACTTAGACGTTGAACTTGTCCCCGTGACAGTGCTTTGGGGACGTTCACCAGATAAAGAAGACTCTTGGTTTAAATTGTTATTTACTGACACTTGGGCGACACCAAGTACAGTGAAACAGCTGATGAATATTGGTTTACATGGTCGCCAGTCATTTTTAGAGTTCCATGAAAGTCAGTCTTTACGTGCTTTAATTGACTTTGCAAAAACCACCTATCCGAACTTATCGCCTGCAACGTATATTCTAAACACCCTAAATAATCAGCTCGATGCACACCGTGAAGCAGTACTCGGCCCTGACCTTTCAGATCGCCGCAACGTGATGCATTCATTGATTAAAGCTAATGATGTACAAGATGCCATTCGTCGTGAAAGTATCCGCGGCAAAATTAGCATGTTGGATGCAGAGCGTCGTGCCATTGGTTATGTCAATGAAATCGTATCGGACTATTCACATTCCACCATCCGTTTTGCGGAAATGGCGCTAGCACGTTTATGGACGCAGCTCTATGACGGGGTTGAAGTCCATAACTTCAATACGGTTCGTGAGTTGGCAAAAGATTATGAAATTGTGTATACCCCATGTCACCGCAGTCATATCGACTATTTACTGCTGTCTTATGTGGTGTATAACCGTGGTTTGATGGTGCCTTATATCGCTGCGGGCGATAACCTGAATATGCCATTTGTTGGGCAAATTCTACGTGGTGGCGGTGCATTCTTTATTCGCCGTACCTTCCGCGGTAACGCGCTCTATACTTCGGTCTTTAAAGAATACCTATACAGTATTTTGTCGCGTAACACGCCTTTAGAATACTTCATCGAAGGTGGTCGTTCACGTACAGGTCGTCTGCTACCCCCAAAAACAGGTATGTTGGCCATGACGGTGCACAGTCACTTACGTGGTCGTGCCAAACCGATTGTCTTTGTTCCGACCTATATCGGTTATGAACGCTTGATGGAAGGTGCAACCTACGTTGGTGAGATGAACGGTAAACCGAAAGAAGCTGAATCTGTCTTTGGGATTCTGCAAACTTTACGCAAAATTGAACGTATTTTCGGTAAAGTCCATCTCAACTTTGGCGAACCAGTCTTCTTAGATGACATGCTGAAAAAGCATGGCGCTGAGAATGTACAAATTGCTAAAAATGATGATCCGATTCCGCAAGAAGTCTCTGATGCTGTGAATAGTTCTGCACATGCGATTTTAGAAAATATTAACCGTGCCGCTGTGGTGAACCCTGTTTCATTACTGTCTTTGGTTCTGTTGGCTACTGAGAAGCATACGCTTGATGAAGAAATCTGTATCAAACAGCTTGATACCTATCGCAAGTTGTTGACCACACTTCCTTATGATGAGCGCCTCTTGGTCACGCCATTATCAGGTAAAGAAATCATTGCTTATGGCTTGAAGCTAAAACTGATCAAACGCGTCAATCACGTACTGGGCGACATCATTGCGATTGCGGACAATCAAGCGGTACTGCTGACCTACTTCCGTAATAACATTTTGCATGCCTTTGTATTGCCATCACTCGTTGCCGCTTTGGTTGAACACAATGGAACCATTGGCCGTGGTGATTTAATCAATGTGATTCGCACGCTCTATCCATTCTTAAAAGCAGAATTGTTTTTAAAATGGGAAGATGCTGAACTCAAAGATCAAATCTGTGCCTATGTAGATGGTTTGATTCAAGCCAAACTGATTTCTGAAGATGCCGAAGGTCACTTGATTTCCCCTGCTCCAAACAGCGAAGACCATAACCAATTGGTGGTATTGGCGGCGCCAGTCATGCAGAGTCTTGAACGTTACTACATGACGCTTGCGTTAATTACACAGCGTGGTTCTGGGAATATTTCAGCACGTCAAGTGGAAGAGCTCAGTCATTTGGTGGGTCAGCGTTTGTCTGTCCTATATGAGTTCAATTCGCCTGAATTCTTTGATAAGGCTCTATTCCAAAGCTTTATTAAAGTGCTCACGCAACAGGGTTATATCAGTACCAACTCTGACAACGCGATTGTGTTTGATGAGAACTTCCAAAACGTTGCGCAATATGCCAACTTGGTACTAGATGATGTCACGCTACAAATGTTGCAACACATCACTACTTTCAGCGATGAAGAACTGAAAGACACGCTAGACAAAGTCGCTGCTGAGCAAGCGAAGAAGCGTTTGAAACGCAAGAAGAAGTAATTTCTTTTTAAAAGCATAGGTATCTACAAAATGTAGGTGCCTGTGCTGTAAGTCTATGAATAAAAATTAAAATCTATGTCGTACAAGCTCTATTATGTTAAATAGAATGCTTTTATCGCCTCTTCTTTAATATTTTGCAGTTGTTCCAGTTGATAAATTAATATTTAATTCTGCCTGAATTTTATATTTTGCGGAGAAAAAATGAATAATCTAATGATCAAAGTTGCTAGCTTAGATCACGCTGATACTCTTCAGGAGATACATGCTGCTGCTTTTTCTTCTAATGCCAGATTTTTCCCTGACAATATGGAAGAGGACGAAGATGATGAAGAGGACGATGAGCTTTCTTTTAGATCATTAATCGAGATGCAAACTAAAGTTATTCTTAGTATTTTTGATAATAATAATTTGATAGGCGGTGCAGTCTTATCTACAGATGAACATAACGTGAAAGTACTCGAACGATTATTTATTTCACCCAATTTACAGGGGAAGGGGTATGGCTATCTTGCTTGGGAAAAAATAGAAAAAATGTATCCTAGCCCGAATGGATGGCGGTTAAGAACACCATCTTGTCTTATTAATAATGTATGTTTTTATGTGAATAAATGTGGGTTCTCAATTGTTCGAGTTGAAGATGTTGGTAATGATGGAGTTGGAATGTATGTTTTCACGAAAATCTAACTTTTATATTAAATTTAAGGACTAAGGAAAGATCTCTTATGCCTAATCATATAGTTCATCGTCGTAATGGAGATGATATTTTTGAATCAAGTTAAAGCGATTGCTATATCAGAAGAAGACTTCGATCGTATCTATGAAATTTGTCTTAGTAAGACAATGAAGTCTATGATGACATTGAACTAGTAATTATGGAGAAAAACTTAGAATAATAAATTAAGTTTTTCTAGAATCAATATAATACACCTTATACGAAATGATTAAAATTTTCTTATAATTATCAATATCTTAATTAAATAAATTCTAAGGTTCATCGCACTAGAACGGATTTGTCATGATTTTCCACGTTCCACAGCCATTTTCTCAGCTACGTTTCACATTTTTTATGAGTGAAAGTAAAAAATTATTTTGACTCACACACTGCTAACAACGCCAAATAATCATCAAAACAATGTGGATGCTGTAATTCAAAATTCATTTGCTGCATCTGCGTAGCATAAATTTTCTTGCCTGATGGCACATCACTTTCTAGAACCAAAACTGGCAGTCCTAACTGTTGTTGAAACCATTGGATAATTTCATGCAAAGGCAGTGGTTGGCTATTGCTACAAATGTAAGACTTTTCAGTATGTTCCACGTGAAGCAAGTGCGCTAAAAAAGCCGCCAAATCCTCAATATGAATTCGGTTCGACCAATGAAGTTTAGGATAAGATTTTGTGGTTTCTGCAAGTTTAATCATACGTGTAACTGAGGTTCCATAAATGCCTGTTGGACACACAATCACACATTCAGATGGATAAGCCTGTTGCCACAAAGTTTCCATATTCAATAACACCTGCCCTTGCGCATCGCTCGGCTGGGGACATGTGTCATCATCAACTCGCTCACCTGCACTTTCACCATAAACGCGTGTGGAAGAAACCACGATCACTTTTTTTAAAGGATGACTTTTTAAGGCGTGTAGCATGGGTGCAATCGAGTCTACAAAAGTTCGCTGATACGCCTCCACCGTACTGCCCTCAGGCGAGAGTAAGACATACACAGCATCAACCGGTGCGATTTGGGACAGATCCAACTGATGAATATCTTGAGTCAAATGCTCAGCCCAATCATCGGATTTCGGACTTCGGCTAATTGTGGTAATTTGGTGGCCTTGCTGAAATAACTGTTTAGCAACACGCTGAGATGTTTTACCATAACCGATAAATAAAATATGCATTTAGCACCAAATCACAGACAAAGTTGAGGGGACATGGCTGCAGTCCATCAGTTGCAGGGGGTCGGAGCTGCCTCTGCTGCACTACTTGAAAAGTTGAATCTCTTCACTACAGATGATCTGTTGTTTCATCTGCCACGAGACTATGAAGATCGTAGCACGATCATCCCCATGAACCAATTGACTGTGGGGCGTAGCTACTTACTCCAAGGCACGATTCAAGGTGTGGACTTTCCACCGGGTAAACGAAAATCAATGGCGATTGGACTGCAAGACGACTTTGGCAAAGTGACTTTACGCTTTTACCATATTTATAAAGGCTTAACGGATCGCGCAAAGGTTGGCAACCGTCTGCGTATTTTTGGTGAAGTCCGCGTGGGCGCGCGTGGCTTGGAAATGTATCACCCTGAAATTCAACTCATTACAGAGCATACGCCGCTTCCACAAACTCAACTGACTGCGATTTATCCCAGTACAGAAGGGCTGACTCAACCGAAGTTTCGTGAATACATCAAACAGGCTTTAGCCAAACACAGTGATGATTTACCTGAACTACTGCCCGCAAAATTTACCAATGGCTATGCACTTAAACAGGCATTGGATTACATTCACCATCCCCCAGTCGATGCCAATATGCTGCAATTGAGTCAAGGTTCGCATCCAGCCCAGCAACGTTTGATTTTTGAAGAGTTGGTTGCGCATCAGGTCAGTCTATTAAGCCGTCGTGCCTATATCCAACAGATTGAAGCCCCACGTATTTCTGCCAGTCGTCAGTTTGCCAAACAACTGCTCAGTAGCCTGCCTTTTGAAATGACCAATGCACAAAAGCGCGTCTCCAAAGAAATTGTACACGACTTAAAACTCAATAAACCGATGCTACGTTTGGTTCAAGGCGATGTCGGTGCTGGCAAAACCTTGGTCGCAGGCGTCGCAGCCTGTCATGCTTTAGAAGAAGGTTGGCAAGTGGCGTTAATGGCACCGACTGAAATTTTGGCGGAACAACATTATCTCAATTTTAAAAAATGGTTTGAGCCTTTAGGACTCAGTGTATCTTGGCTTTCAGGTAAACAAAAAGGCAAAGCCCGTGCCACAGCCGAACAAGCCATTGTTGACGGCACGGCGCATCTGGTGGTGGGTACGCATGCCCTGTTTCAAGACAATGTCCGCTTTGCCAAACTCGGGCTGGTGATTATTGATGAGCAGCACCGCTTCGGGGTCGATCAGCGCTTAGCCCTGCGTACTAAAGGTGCGCAGAATATGACCCCACATCAATTGGTCATGACCGCAACGCCGATTCCACGAACTTTAGCCATGTCCGCCTATGGAGACTTAGATACGTCCGTGATTGATGAACTTCCACCCGGACGAACGCCGATTCAAACCGTGACCATTCCACTCGACCGCCGTGAAGAAGTCCTGCAACGTATTGCCAGTAACTGTCTAGAAGGCAAACAAGCTTACTGGGTCTGCACCTTGGTTGAAGAGTCTGAAACCTTAGATGCCCAAGCCGCTGAAGCGACCTATTTAGAAATTAAAGAACGCTTCCCCGAGCTCAACATTGGCCTCGTACATGGCAAAATGAAAGCCGATGAAAAACAAGCCGTGATGCAACAGTTTAAAGCCAATCAATTACAACTGTTGATTGCGACCACAGTGATTGAAGTGGGGGTTGATGTACCAAATGCCTCGATCATGGTGATTGAAAATGCGGAACGTTTAGGACTGTCTCAATTGCACCAATTACGTGGCCGTGTTGGTCGAGGTGCCAAGGCTAGCTTTTGCGCCCTGCTATATAAAAGTCCGCTGTCTCAAAATGGACAAGAACGTTTGCGCATCATGCGTGAAACCAATGATGGTTTTTTAATTGCCGAAAAAGATTTGGAAATTCGTGGCCCGGGTGAATTACTCGGCACCAAACAAACCGGGGATATGGGCTTTCGTGTAGCCAAACTAGAACGCGATGATCATTTGCTCAATCAAGCCCACTTTGTCGCAGCTCAGATTTTAAAAGACTATCCTAGAAATGCCGAAGCCTTACTGAAACGCTGGCTGCCTGAAGCACCACGCTATGCCTATGTTTAGTCATTTACTGCACACCGCCAAACAGTTGTTACACAAAACACAGCCTTGTCAGTTGTGTGGCATTGTACGCACAGATCTGCATTCGGTCTGTCTGGACTGCTGGCAACAACTTCCTCTGCATCCACAAACCATTGAAAAACAAGCGCTGAGTATTCATGTCGCAGGACAATATCAATATCCTTTAGATCATTTGATTCAGCAGTTCAAATATGAACAACAACTGCATTGGCAACCTTTACTTTCAGGCATTCTTCAGCAAATACGCTTACCTAAAGTCCAAGCAATTGTTCCAATGCCGATTTCGAGCCAACGTTTAGCGGAACGTGGCTATAACCAATCAATGATCCTCGCCAAAGACTTAGCCAAGCAGCTAAATGTTCCCATTTGGCAACCTGTGATTCGGCTGCATCAACATTCGCAAAAAGGACTCAGTCGACTAGAACGCTTAGATCACATTCAGCAGCAATTTAAAATTGATCCACAGCAACGCCAATATGCAAAACGTTACCGACGTGTTTTGATTTTGGATGATGTCGTGACCACAGGCAGCTCGATTCAGGCCCTGACTTTACAACTTGAACACTTAGGTTGTCATAAAGTCAGCGCCGCGTGTATTGCCTACGCACTGGAATAGTTAAACGACTTCAATCAGCAAATGTTCGCGCACCCAAGGGATGACCACCTCAGTGGTTAACGGTGCAAGTGCAGTTTGTTGATCATCCAAGTTCAGCCACTTCATTTCCGCAATTTCAGCCGCAATCTGTGGCGCTTGCTGAAGCTGAACATGGTAAACGTAGCTGACCAATTTAAAATCAGGCTCGTTAGCTGTGGCTGTTTCAAAACGACCGACAAACTGTTTAATAATCGCATCTGTGCCTATTTCTTCCTGAATCTCACGCAGCATGGTTTGCTCAGGTGCTTCATTTGGCTCAAGCTTACCGCCAACTTGCATAAAACACGTGGTGTTTTGCTTGCGCACCAATAAAAGCTGCTGTTGTGCATTTACAATAATGGCTGCAGCAACCGTAATCACCTTCATGCTTTGACATCCAACAACTCAGGATCAACCATGCCCCACTTCGGTTCAGGCGCTTGGAATTGATCCATTTGCTTTAAAATTGTTTTCACTGAGTCCGATACAATCAGGCTGTCGGTAAAACGTGTATGGGTAAAACCTTTGCTAGTTGTCATTTTTAGAAACTTGATTAAATCATCATAAAAGCCATTTACATTCAAAAAGGCATTTGGCTTGAGGTGAATGCCGAGTTGAGCCCATGTCCATTGTTCAAAGATTTCTTCTAAAGTCCCAGCACCGCCTGGCATTGCAATAAATCCATCCGACAAGGCTGACATTTTCAGTTTACGCTCTTGCATGTCTTTGACGACATATAACTCGGTGAGGCCTTGATGTGCCAATTCACGATCCACCAGCACGTGTGGAATCACACCAATCACTTGACCACCCGCTTCTAAAGCACTGTCAGCCACGATACCCATTAAACCTGAGCGACCCCCACCATAGACCAAGGTTTTGCCTTGTTCAGCGATGGTGTGTCCAACCTGACGAGCTGTTTCTGAAAAGATTTGATCTGAACCTAATGCGGAACCACAAAAGATCGCAATTGAATTTGTCATTTTTTACTCTGATATTTAATTGTCATGCAACTTCACTAAAATGAATGGATATTTTTTAGCAATTTAACCATTCGATCAGTGTTTTTATTGCAATCCTTGTCTAAAATACACCCATCCACCTCAACCATTACTGCGCAAAGGAGAAAGACGGCATGCTTGAAGCCTTTTACGCCACAGAGCGCGGTAGCTTAGAAGACATCACCATTAATGGCGATTTCGATCTTCAGCCCGATTTGGTCTGGCTTGACCTCATTGCTCCCTCACAAGAAGAACAACAGTGGATTTTAGATGCATATGAACAAAATTTACCTACGTTAAAATCACTCGAAGACATTTCATCTTCAGCTCGATTCTACCGTGATGATGATGGTATTTTGCATATCAGTACGTATTTTTTAACGAAAAATAAAAATTACCAAGTCGATGGCGAAACTGAAGAAAGCAACGGAGCGCTTGCCACGGTACAAACCGTGGCTTTCATTTTGCATAAAGAGCGACTCTTCACTCTTCGTGGTGAAAAATTGGTCGCATTTCGGGCATTCCGTGCGCGTGCACGTCGTAATGACTACGAAATTGACTATAAAGACCCGACATGGATCTTACTCGGTTTACTTGAAGCCAAATTGGACGAGCTTGCGGATATCTTAGAAGATATCCACAAGGACTTGGAAAAGTATTCCACAGAAGTGCTGAATAACCGACACCGTGAGATGATTCTCGACTTGGATGACATGATTACGCGTCTGGCCCACTTGGAAGATATGCTTGGAAAAGCACAGCTGTGTCTGATTGACTTACGTCGTGTACTGACTTTTTTATCCCGTCCACGTGCTTTAGGCAGTCATATTTATGATGCGGATATTCGAGAGCTTAGCGAAGACGTCCGCTCACTGGTTGAACACGATGCCTTCTTGTTCCAAAAAGTCCGATTCTTGCTCGACACCACCTCAGGCTTCATTAACACCGAGCAGAATGACACGATTCGTCGCTTCTCCATCTTACCAAGTATGCTCGCTCCACCAATGCTGATTGCCAGTATTTATGGGATGAACACCGATGTGTTGCCTTTTGCAAGAGGAACGACCAGTTTTGTGATTGTCAGCTTAATTTTGGTGGCTTTCTTGATTGGCCCACTGATTTACTTCCGCTGGAAAAAATGGATTTGAGTACACCTTAAGACACTGCTTTTCCTCATAGATTTAAGAAATGCAATACATAAAAAAAGCACCTCACGGTGCTTTTTTTTATTTAAGGGATTAACTTGAGGTCATCCTGTAAATGACAGGCTTGAATGATTTTCATCATTTTTTCAGGCACCGCTTTAAAATGTAAACTGTGCGCATTTGGTGTTTGACGCACCCAACGGACTAAAACCGCCAGTGCCAATGTACTACCATGCTCAAGCTGGGCCAAATTAACCACCACAGGATAAGACTGTGACTGCATCACCTTCAAACCTTGCTGATAGTAACTTTCAGCATTGTCATAGGTAATCTGACCTGAAAGCTGCATTTCCTGATTGCTAAAGTTAATCACCTTTCACCTACTTATTTTTTCTTTTCAACCGCTGCTTCTGCATCAGGTTGGAAGTTTGCAATCGCTTTATCTAGGTCGCCACCATTACGTTTAACCGTTGCCGCGAACTGATTACGGAACTGTAAACCAAGGTCGATACCCGACACATTGATATTACGGATTTTCCATTGGTTGCCTTTATCCGCCAACTGGAAAGATACTGGGATTTTTTCGCCTTTGTTATTAAAGTCGATCGTCACCACAGGGTTTTTGCTGTTCGTTTCTTTATACGGACGGATGGTATATGTCTGATTACTAAACTTCGCGAATGCAGTACCGTAGTTTTCAATCAAAGTTTCACGAAAGTTATTTTCAAACTTCGCACGCTGTGCAGCAGTACTGTATTGATTGGTCGCATAAGTCCCCATCACGATACGTGAAAATGCTTGTGAATCGACATACGGATCTAGATTTTGACGAACAATCGTTTTCACAGCAGCTGGGTTGTTTTGTAGCTTGGCATGATCTGCTTTTAAACGCGCAATCAGGCCATCTGCCACTTTTTTAACAAAAGCAGGTGGTGCTTCACTTGGCGCTGCAAAAGCAGTACCTGCAAGCAAGGTTGATAAAATGCTAGCTGTTAGTGTTTGTTTCAATAAAGTATTCACTACAATTGTTCCTCTTCAAATCATTCAACAAATGACACATTGGCATCTGTTGTTTCAGCGGTTTCAGGTTGCTCAGTCTTTGCTGTAGCATCTTGCGATTTACCTGCCCCACCCGTAATAAATTTAGTAATTAAGTCTTCTAGATCCATTGTACCTTGGGTATTGCCAATGCTTTCACCACGTTTCACGTAGTTCAAGCCACCCCCCGGAACAATTTTCAAGTACTTTTCACCAAGCAGACCATTGGTTGCCACCATAATATAAGCATCTTCATCTATGCTGGTAATGGACTTCATGTTCGCAATAAGTTGCTTTTCCATTTCTTTTTGTTGCGCAGCATCCGCAGCGGTATAGTCGCTACTGTAACGAAGCTCTTCAAGTGCATTCTTTTCAACTTCTTTGAGCTGTGTTGCATTGAAAGATGTCAACTTCCCATCTAAAGAAAAAGAAACCGTGGCTAAACGTGTCACAGGGTCTAAGCTAATTTGATCAACTTGACCAATTTTCACCCCACTCATCGTCACTTTCGCACGTGGTTTTAAACCATTCACGTTATCGAAGGTTGCACTCATTTCATAGCGATCACTGAGATTTGAACCCACCAAGCCACTTACTCGCATCGCAATAAAAAACAAAGCGATACCGAAGAGAATGACAAATATGCCGACTGCCAGCTCACTTGCACGTGATTTCATTAAACACCTCCAAACATGACCGCAGTCAACACAAAATCAAAACCTAAAACACAGAGCGATGAATACACCACAGTGCGTGTGGTTGATGTCGCAATACCTTCAGATGTCGGTTCACAGGCATAGCCTTGATACACCGCAATCCATGTACAAATTAAAGCAAAAACAAAACTTTTAATGATGGTGCCATTCAGGACATCTTTATAGAACTCTACGCTACTTTGAATGCCACTCCAGTAAGAGCCCTCATCTGCACCCAAGAAGTCCACACCCACCATTTTACCGCCCATAATCCCGACTGCAGCAAAGATGACAGACAGCATCGGCAAACTAAAAATACCCGCCCAAAGTCGCGGTGAAATCACACGTTTGAGTGGATCAACCCCGATCATTTCCATACTGGACAACTGCTCTGTGGCTTTCATTAAGCCAATCTCAGCTGTTAATGCCGAACCTGCACGGCCTGCAAACAACAGTGCAGCAACCACAGGTGCTAACTCACGGAGTAAAGTCAATGCAACCGCAGTACCTAGCATCGCTTCGCTACCAAAGGTCACTAAGATGCTATACATCTGTAGACCCAAGACCGCACCAATAAATAGCCCCGACACCACAATAATAAGTAGCGACAATACGCCAACACGGTACATTTGGTATACAAATAACCGAACGCCCTGTACCGTTGGCATCGAAAATAAGATTTGCAATAACATTAAGCTCGCAACACCTATGCCGCGAACCCGTTCAATCACACGTCGACCTAAGAGTGCTATCGCATTCATGCTTGCACCTCAGTACTTAGATATGCCTTTTGGCTAAATTGATAATCGACAGGTCCTTCAACTGAACCTGTTAAAAATTGTTTCACGAATGGAGATGCATTCGCCTGTAACTGTTCAGGCGTCCCCTCACCTTGCACTTTGCCCTCAGCGACAACATAGATATAATCTGCTATCGACAAAGTTTCAGCCACATCATGTGAGACAATAATTGTTGTTAAATCAAGAGCTTCTCGCAATGATCGAATCAGACGTGTGAGTACACCCTTCACAATCGGATCTTGTCCTGCAAAGGGTTCATCGTACATAATCAGTTCAGGATCCAGTGCAATCGCACGCGCCAAAGCCACACGACGGTTCATCCCGCCTGAAAGCTCAGAAGGCATCATCAGCTCTGCGCCGCGCAGGCCGACAGATTCCAGTTTTAAAGACACAATCTCTGCAATCAAATGTTCAGGCAATGCCGTGTGCGCGCGAATTGGGAAAGCTACATTTTCATAGACTGACATGTCGGTAAACAGCGCTCCACTTTGAAACAACATGCCCATACGTGCACGCGCAGCAAATAACTCTTTGCGTGACATTTTCGCAATGTTTTGTCCATCTAAAAGCACTTCGCCCTGATCTGGTGTCAATTGTCCCCCAATCAGACGCAGTAAAGTGGTTTTACCTGTTCCCGATGGTCCCATGATGGCCGTGATTTGACCCTGTCGTATTGTAATACCGACATTGTCGTAAATAACACGTTCCCCTCGCTTAAAGCTCAGGTTTTTGACCTCAATGAGGGCTTGAGCAGTCAGAGGCGCTTGATTATTCATAGCTGTGCGTTTTCCTGCATTTTTTCAGCATGCATACTATAAAGGATTAAAAAACGATATGTTAGCGTATTCCATGCCTAATTTTGTGCACGAATTGATTTCAATTGGTTGTATTTATATTTATTTAATGGAAGAAAACAACCTAAATAAAGCGGATCACTTCATCCATAGCGACTATAGACAAAGAAAAGGATATTGCAAATCAGTAAAAAAAATCCAAGATAATGTGCCATATTGACCTCTTTCGCGTCAGAGTGAGTGGCGATTGATTCAACCTCATTATTGTGCATCATTATTATCAATGTAATTAAAATATGACTCAGTATACATTTTAATTTTCGGATTGAAAGCAATAGACATAAAAAAAACCAGTGTTTCCACTGGTTTTTTTAATTTTAGTTCAAATTAGTCATTGAACTTACGACGTGGGCGGTCAAAACCACCTTCAGTGCGTGGACGATCTGAGTTAAATTCACGCTTTGGACGATCTTCACCAAATGTACGCTTAGGGCGGTCATCACCACCAAACGAACGCTTAGGACGATCTTCACCAAAAGAACGTTGTGGACGGTCACCAAAACCACCTTCACGGCGTTGTGGACGATCACCAAAATCACGTTTAGGACGGTCACCAAAAGAACCTTCACGACGTGGTTTATAGTCTACACGGTTACCACGGTTGTCATCATTCGAGTCAAAACGCGGCTTGTCGTTGAAACCACCTTCGCGACGCGGGCGATCGTTGTTAAATTCGCGACGTGGACGGTCTTCGAAACCACCTTCACGACGTGGACGATCATTGTTAAATTCGCGACGTGGACGGTCTTCAAAACCACCTTCACGACGTGGACGATCGTTGTTAAATTCGCGACGTGGACGGTCTTCAAAACCACCTTCACGACGTGGACGATCATTGTTAAATTCGCGACGTGGACGGTCTTCACCACCGAATGAACGGCGTTCGCCATCACGACCACCTTCACGACGTTTAAAGTTGCTTTCGCCTTCAAAACGACGACCGCCACCAAAACCGCCACGACCGCCATCACGACGACCACCGCCATTGCGACCACGACCACCATCACGACCAGAACGTGCTGGAGGTGGAGATGGCTCTAAACCTTCAATTTCAGATACTTCTAAACGTGCATCTAAGTAGTCTTCTAAAGCACGGATTTTACCGCGTTCACGGTAAGTTGCTAAAGTAATTGCTTTACCAGTACGACCCGCACGACCTGTACGACCAATACGGTGTACATAGTCTTCGTTCTTCATAGGAAGACCGAAGTTAATAACGTGTGAAATTGTTGGTACGTCTAAACCACGTGCAGCAACGTCAGTTGCAACCAAGATTTTTGCACGACCTTCGCGGATGCTACGTAAACGACGGTTACGAACGGTTTGTGGCATTGCACCGTGAAGTGCAACCACTGAGTGACCCGCTTCAGCCAATTCTTCAGCAAGCATGTCTGTGTCTTCTTGTGTAGACGCGAAAACAACTGCTTGATCAAGATCTTCTTCGCTCAACCAGTGAGTTAAAAGTTTTTTCTTGTGCTCGAAACCATCAGTCCAGTGTAAAGTCTGAGTGATATCTGTATTGGTAGAATGACCTGTCTCAATTGCAATACGTTCAGGATCATTCATCATGCGTTCAGCAAGTGTGATGATACGTGGTGCAAATGTTGCAGAGAACATTAAAGTTTGTTTACGGTTTGCAGCAAGGTCGCTAATCGCTTCTAAGTCTTCAGAGAAACCTAGATCAAGCATACGGTCTGCTTCGTCAACAATTAGAGCATCAACTTTGTCTAATTTGATTTGACGACGGTTCACAAGGTCAAGTAAACGACCTGGTGTTGCAACAACAACTTGCGCACCTTTTAACTGTTGGATTTGTTTACCAAATGGCATACCACCCATGATTGCAGCAATACGTGCACCTTTCATGTGGCGAACAAATGCAATTGCATCTTGGCTCACCTGTTGCGCCAACTCACGTGTTGGGCAAAGAACTAAGATATTCGGTTGAGTAATTGCTTTCATACGTTCTTTGAACGGAACGAAAGTTTCTTGGCCTGCAAGTGCGTTTAACGTTGGTAATAAAAACGCTGCAGTTTTACCTGAACCAGTTTGGCTCGATACTAAAAGGTCTTTACCGTCTAAAGCTGCAGGAATAGATTGTTCCTGAACTGGCGTAGGAGACGTAAATCCTAGGCTTTGTAGAGCTTGTTGTAACGATTCGTGTAAAGGAAATTCAGCAAAAGTCTTGCTCATAGAGTATTTCACCCGAAAAATGGGTGCTCCATTAAAAATAAAATCAGATGGACATCGGCAAAAAGCGGCACAGCAATAATCGCTGAAAATATAGAATCAGCGGCGATCCGAGAACGACGATGCGTATAACGCACATTTGATTACAGCCGCAACCTGAAGGAATCGCTTAAGCGATTGGGTGGGGCGCGAAATAATGTCCTCTCTTTGGACCGGACGCGCATACACAATGATAGAAGAGAATGTTCAGGTAATGAACGAAATTTAGTGCGTGGGCGGAGTATAGCAGGATATTTTCAAAAGTCACCTCTTTTCTTAAAATTGATACAATATTTTTATCAAACATTGAATAAATACAGGTTTTCACTTCAATTTTTTTGACCATCTAGGAAAAAATTAAATAGCATTCTTCGTTCTCCCCCTCCACTATCAACCATAAAACGCAATTAATTGTACTAGCTCTTGCTCTAATGCTGCCACGATTTGACACGGCAATTGATCGGTGATGACGGTCCTACACGGCAAACTTAAATAGTGATCTATACGCTTATTGATTTTAGTGCTCTCTTTTTCTTTATTTGCCTTTAAATAACTGCGCCCCATTTGTCGTTTCACAATTTCTTGAATACAGCATTGCTTGTCTAATGATGGCAAAAATAAAAAAGTATAAGGATCTAAAATGATCTGTTGTTTAAGCCTTATATATGTATCACTAAGCGGATGTGTATAGGTCATAAATCCAGATGAACACACCAAAATATGATGTTGCTGTGGACTAAGTGATTTTCCAAGTTGTATATATAATTCAATGTTCCGAAGTACGTAAGCATCGTAACCATAATATTCAATATAATCGGAAATATCCCCCTCTCTATGCATGAAGTATTCATCTAAATCATGGCTCTCTACCTCCATTTGTACTGAAAGTAGTTTAGCAACCGTTGTTTTTCCTGCTCCACCAGGACCGATAAAATGAAAGAGCATAAATACCTTTACTTGTTTTTATTTTCCGCATCATAAAAGAAAAAGCCCTCTTGTGAGGGCTTTTTCAATGTCTTAAACTCAATCTACATGCTATTACTTAGCAGCTTCACCCCAAGCAGGTACAACTGCTTTCATTAAAGGTTTCAACAGCTTCATAGAACATGCCAGTACTTGGCCATTTTCCATAGATTCGCTACCACCACGTGCATCAACCACTGTTCCGCCTGCTTCTTTCACAATCAACTCACCAGCTGCGATGTCCCAAGGCTTTAAGCCGAGTTCGAAATACGCATCGAAACGACCTGCTGCCACATACGCCAAATCTAATGCTGCTGAACCTGTACGACGGTATTGCGCGCCAGCTTCAGTCACATTTAATAATGAATCAAAGTGATTTTTTGCATAAGAAATCACTTCACCATTACGTTTTGCACGGTAAGCATGACCCACAGACATGAATGTATTTTCAAGGCTGTCTTTTACATTTACACGGATACGGCGTTGATTCATCATGGCACCACGACCACGACTTGCAGAGAATAACTCATCTTTCACAGGGTCATAAATTACACCGTGTTGAGTAATGCCTTTATGTTGAACTGCAATAGAGATACAGAAGTGAGGAACACCGTTAATGAAGTTTAGCGTGCCATCAAGTGGGTCAATGATCCAACACCAATCTGCGTCGTGACCTTTACCTTCTTGAAGACCAAACTCTTCACCAAGGAAGCTGTGATTTTTATAACTTTTACGTAGGGTATCTATCGCCAATTGTTCCAAATAACGGTCTACACGCGTTACCGGACCATCAATTCCTTTTTCTTCGACTTGTAGATCGAGCTTATGACGATTTTGATGCGCTTTTAAAAGCTCTTGACCGACTAATTGAGCCGCACGCGCAGCCATCACCACCATAGGTTCCATTGAACACCCACTACAATCTGAAGATATTGATAAAGAATAATGCATAAAAGCCCGCATATCTTAGCAAAGATCGGGGCTTTTAGGGAAAAAATGTTTCTAAAATTTAAAAACGGCGTTTACACCATATGTACAAGTTTTAACCACGCTTGGCGTACTGAACGTTCAATGCCTTCGGCATCTAGTCCGGCCTGATGCAACATTTGCGCATGCGTGGCTTGATGCATGAAGGTATCTGCTAAACCAAGATTTAACATCGGTTTCACGATTTGAGCCTGTGCCAAATATTCATTCACTGCACTGCCCGCACCCGCCATCACCGCATGTTCTTCAACCGTGACAAATAAAGCCGTTGAGGGCGCTAAAGCCGTAATCATTTTTTCATCAAGCGGCTTCACAAAGCGCATATTTACCACACGAACCGCCAAATCTTGTTCAGCCAAAGCCTGTGCTGCTTCTACTGCGGCCTGAACACGACTACCAAAGGCAAGAATGCTAATAACGTCATCTTGGGCATCATTAAAACTCGCGACAATTTCAGCCTGACCAATTTCCATCGGGGTCATCTGTTGTTGAATCTCAACTCCGAGACCATTGCCACGCGGGTAACGCACTGCGGCAGGACCATTGTATAAATAAGCAGTATGCAACATTTGACGACATTCATTTTCATCTTTAGGCGCCATAATCACCAAATTCGGTACGGTGCGCATGAAAGCATAGTCATAGGCCCCAGCATGAGTCGGTCCATCTTCACCCACTAAGCCTGCACGGTCGATACCAAAGGTAACATCTAGGTTTTGTAGTGCCACATCATGAATCAATTGATCATAACCGCGTTGCAAGAAAGTCGAGTAGATTGCAACTACAGGTTTTAAGCCTTCACACGCCATGCCTGCAGCCAAAGTCACCGCATGCTGTTCTGCAATCGCGACATCAAAAAAGCGCTGTGGGTACTGTTTGGCAAAACCCACCATACCTGAGCCTTCACACATGGCAGGGGTGATCGCTAACAAACGCTCATCTTGTGCGGCTTCATCGCATAACCATTGACCAAAGACATCTGAGTACTTCGGTGCAGTATTGCTAGATGCGGTAGCATTTATTTTTGTAATTGCGTGATATTTAATTTGGTCAGCTTCAGCTGGGGCAAAGCCTTTGCCTTTTTTGGTATAGACATGAATTAAACGTGGCCCTTTACGTTTTTTCAATGCGGTAAAGACTTGTGTCAACTGCTCGACATCGTGCCCATCGAAAGGCCCAAAGTAATCAAAACCAATCGCTTTAAAAACGTTGTCGGCCGCATCTGTGGCTGCACTATGTAAGCGCGAGTTATAAGTCCATTCAGGATGTGGCTGCACATAGGCTTCGCCATCATCTGAAATATTAATGGACTGTCCACTTTCCCAAATTGAAGCCAGATGTTTTGCAAAACCACCAGTACTACATGAAATCGACATATCGTTGTCATTCAGTACCACCATCAGGTCCGCATCATGCGCAACTGCATCGTTCATGGCTTCAAAGGCCATACCTGCAGTCATCGCCCCATCGCCAATGATTGCGACCACTTCACAAGGATTGTTTTGATAACGACGTGCCAGTGCCATCCCCAAACCTGCTGAAATCGCAGTCGAAGAATGTCCAACACCAAAAGTATCAAATACCGATTCATCACGTGCAGGAAAGGCAGCTAAACCATCTTTGGCACGAATCGTAGTCAACTGTTCACGACGCCCAGTCAAAGCTTTATGCGGATAGGCTTGATGACCGACATCCCAAATTAAGCGGTCATTTGGTGTGTTAAAACAATAATGCAATGCCACGGTGAGCTCGACCACACCAAGGTTTGCACCAAAGTGTCCCCCACTTTGTCCTGCGGCATACAGAATAAATTGACGTAGCTCGTCTGCCACTTGTGCTAATTGACTTTGCTCAAGCAAGCGAAGTTGTTGAGGATGATCAATCGTATCCAACAACGGTGTTACAGGGCGATGAGCTGGTATTTCTGTATACAACATAATATGGCAAAGCCTTCTAAAGCCTGGCAAATCTAGCTAGGTCAAATGGGTAATTCGATCATATCGTCGAATGCTATCACCTTCAATCAGCCATATTTCTAGCGATGCAGTTTTGAGCAGTGCTCTCACTGGGTGTTCGTTTAGTGGATGTGATTATCCTGAATAATCTTACTATTTATCAACTATTATCGTTCGCTTTATACAAAAAAGAAAATCTTCTGCATAAATTCATGGATGCAATTCTACCAATGTCGATGCATTACGCTATACTTTAGCCAATTTCTGAACTATTTACAGGTTTAGCTGTGCCGATTGAATTTGTTGCTACATCCCGTTTACCGACTGCTTTTGGTGAGTTTAACATCACCGTATTTCAAGATCCTAAGACCGGTGAAGAACATGTTGCACTCTCAAAAGGTCTCGATCAACCGATCACAGAACCCGTTTTAGTCCGTGTTCATTCAGAATGTCTCACAGGCGATGCCTTTGCGTCCTTGAAGTGTGACTGTGGCCCACAATTGCAAGCCACGCAAAAACTGATTAATGAAGCTGGACAAGGGGTGATTCTGTATTTGCGTCAAGAAGGTCGTGGCATTGGTCTCACCAATAAAATTCGTGCTTATGCGCTGCAAGACCAAGGGCATGACACCGTTGATGCCAACCTGATGCTTAACCTCCCTGCCGATGCACGTCGTTATGACATGGTCAGCATTATGTTGGATCACCTGAAGATTCAGCAGGTGCGCTTGATTACCAATAATCCACTGAAGATTGCAGCACTGCAAGAACAAGGGATCAATGTGGTGGATCGTGTACCATTGACGGTTGGTTTAAATCCCTTCAATGAAGAATATTTAAAGACCAAACATGAGCGCATGGCGCACTTGTACAAGAAAGATGATTTTTAAATTTTGAAAACATGCTCTAAGCCTGCTTTTTTAAAGGGCGACTTAGAGCACTCCAATCATATTAGATGGTCATGGAGAAAATACGGCTCTCGGGTCGGCGGCGTTTTAAATGCAAATCAAACGCCATACAAATATTACGTACAAAGGCTTTGCCTTGCTCAGTCACCCGTATACTTTGTGGCTTAATCTCTAATAAACCATCGTCCTGCATTTCTTCTAGTTGTCCCAAGACCTCAACCAATTCTGGAAATTGCATCTCTGGTTCTGCCCACGACGTTTGAAAGCCACACATCAAATTTAAAATATGACGACGAATCATCAAATCTTCGGCACTTAAAATATGCCCACGATAGACAGGAATTTCATTGTTTTCGAGTCTCGCATAATAATCTTCGAGTTTTTTTTCATTTTGCGCAAAGCTATACCAACTGTCGCTGATTGAGGAAAGCCCTAAACCAATCATCACTTGGGTTTTCGAAGCGGTGTAGCCCATAAAATTGCGATGCAGAGTGCCTGCCTGAAATGATTGGTACATCGCATCACTTTCTAAAGCAAAGTGATCCATGCCAATTTCATGATATCCCTGTGCCAGTAATTTATTCTTTCCTTCTTCATAGCACTGGCGTTTTATTTCATCTTTCGGCACATCATGGTCTTTAAAACCACGCTGTCCATTGCCCTTAATCCAAGGCACATGCGCATAACTATAAAATGCCAAACGGTCTGGGCGTAAACGATTGGTTTGATTAATGGTATTGAGGACATCATCTAGGTTCTGAAAAGGTAAACCAAAGACCAAATCATGTGAAATTGAGCTATAGCCTATTTCACGTGCCCACTGCGTCACTTGCTCGACATGTTCAAAAGGCTGTATCCGATGAATGGCTTTTTGAACCGTTTCATTATAATCCTGCACCCCATAACTGACACGGCGAAAGCCTAGGTCATACAAGGCTTGCAAATGCGCCCGTGTGGTATTGTTGGGATGCCCTTCAAAGCTAAACTCATACTGTTCAGCAATCTCTGCTTGCGCAAGAATACCTTCAATCAATTGAGTTAAATGCATTGGCGAAAAGAAAGTTGGCGTTCCGCCACCCAAGTGAATTTCTTTAATGCGGGGTTTTTCTTCAAGCAAGTCACAATACAGTGACCATTCCTTTAAAACCGCCCGAATATAGGGCTGCTCCATCTCATGCTTTTTAGTCACACGTTTGTGGCAGCCACAAAAAGTACAGAGGCTTTCGCAAAAAGGCAGATGAATATACAGACTGATGCCTTCAGTCGAATTCGATTCAGCAAACGATGTTTTCAGCGTCTGTTTCCATTGCTCTAGAGAAAACTGCGCCTCTTCCCAATATGGCACCGTTGGATAACTGGTATAACGTGGACCAGGAACATTGTATTTTTGAATCAATGAATCGCGCATATTTACCATCAGTTCTTCCGCATTCAGAAGATGCAGCCCATTCTGCATCATCAAACTCGGGTCTGTATTTGGGTTATTCTGCTGAGCTTGGAATCAGAATTCAACCTAGCGAATTAGTCAGATTATTTTTCACATGGCAGCATTTCATTTTTAAATTACTTCGAGACGACTCAATCTGCTGTAAGCCTCTCAGGAAAATATTCTTAATCTTTTTGCTATTTTATGTTTTGATGTAGGCAGTTTTCATCTCTTCCCTTGAGGCTTTTCATGCAGCACCCAACGTCTGCGGATATCCAACGCGTTCGCGAATTTCTCCTCGATTTACAAGCACGTATTTGCTCTGCACTTGAACAACAAGAGTGTGCTGGCGGTGGAACAGCGCAATTTGAAATAGATGACTGGGAACGTCCTGAAGGCGGTGGGGGGCGTTCACGCGTTTTACAAAATGGCACAGTGATTGAAAAAGGCGGGGTGATGTTCTCACACATCAACATTTCTAAACTCCCCGCTTCAGCGACTGAACGCCATCCGCAAATTGCAGGTGCCAAAGCACAAGCCATGGGTGTGTCCTTGGTGATCCATCCGAAAAACCCGAATGTCCCGACTTCACATGCCAATGTGCGCTTATTCGTGGCTGAAAAAGAAGGGCAAGACCCCATTTGGTGGTTTGGGGGTGGTTTTGACCTCACCCCATTTTATCCCAACGATGAAGATGTACTGTCATGGCATCAGACGGCGCATGACTTATGTGCTCCCTTTGGCGCTGAAGTCTATGCCGAACATAAACAATGGTGCGATGACTATTTTTACTTAAAACATCGTGATGAACAGCGCGGTGTCGGCGGATTGTTCTTTGACGATCTTAATCAATGGGACTTTGAAACCTGTTTCCAATATATTCAAGCTGTGGGCAATGGCTATCTGAATGCCATTCTTCCAATCTTCCAGCGCAACCAAGACAAGTCATATAGCGAGGCACAACGCGACTTTCAAATCTATCGTCGCGGTCGTTATGTCGAATATAATTTGGTCTATGACCGTGGTACGCTTTTTGGTCTACAAACAGGAGGTCGTATCGAGTCGATTTTAGTGAGCTTGCCGAATTTGGCGGGTTGGTCATATCGACCTGAATGGGAGCTTGATTCCGCTGAGAAAAAACTCACCGATTATTACCTCAAACCCCAAGATTGGCTCAACCTACTCAAATAGACACACAGGCTTACAATTCTATACCCTCTACGCATGCCCTTTTCACTAGATTAGGGCAGCTTATCCATTAAATTTTATATATTTCCCGATCAATTCCCCGTAGAATGACCACTACACAAAGCGTCATTTCTTTGCATTTATTAAAGCATTGTCACAGGTTTAAAACAGCAATTGGGTTCTTTTGAGTTCGCAAAAACCGTAAGCTAAATTAAGTCATTTTCAATGTATTCATTTTAATGACATCAACATTTAGTATCCTCCTTTGCTGTTCTCTGAGGTCCCAAACATGTTCGCAAAAAGAGTTAGCTCGACCACCATGGTTCTTTTCTGCTTTGCTATAGTGTTGCTAAGCTCGATCAGTACCACTATTTTTTCTGAAAGTGCATTCAATGATAATGCTTCTATCAGCATCACCGTATTTGCAGGTATCGGATTAACCCTGACTGCGGCAAAGCTATTGTTTGATACGATTCACAACATCTGTAATCCATAAGCCCTTCTGCTTCAGAAAAAATAGTCTAACGCTTTAGCCTGAGTCTAATTTGCCGTATATTGAACGGCATTTCTCACATGGACTTGGTGCGATGAGCAAACAATTCGCTGTCATTGGCAACCCGATTGAGCAGTCTTGCTCACCTGAACTTCACCATGCGTTTGCACAAAAAATGGGGCTCGACCTCAACTATAGTAAACGTCTTGCACCGCTCGATGGCTTTCTCGCCAACATCCAAGAATTTTTCGCCCACGGTGGCATAGGTCTAAACGTCACAGTTCCATTTAAAGAGCAAGCTTTTGCTGCCTGCGCAGTCCTCACTGAACGCGCCAAAATCGCAAAAGCAGTGAATACTTTATGGATGGTCGATGGTCAACTGCATGGAGACAACACCGATGGTCAAGGGCTAGTTGATGCTATTCATGCTTTGGACTGGAACTTAGACCAGACTGATGTGCTGATCATCGGTGCAGGTGGTGCAACTCGCGGCGTTATCTACCCACTGGTACAAGCAGGGGTAAAAAAAATTGTGATTGCCAATCGTACCCTTGCCCGTGCAGAGCAACTGGTGAGTGACTTAAAAACAGCTGTCCCTCAAGCTGAACTCCAAGCTATCGGCTTAGATGCACTCGATGGTCAGTTTGATCTAGTGATTAACGCAACCTCCGCCAGCCTAAGTGGTGACGCCCTCGTTCTGCCCGAGACACTCCTGTTTCAACATGCCTATGAAATGGCCTATGGCAAACCTTCGACCTTTTTAGACCAAGCCAAAGCACGTGGCGTACTCACCTCAGAAGGCTATGGCATGCTTGTTGGTCAGGCGATTGAATCTTTTTCCATTTGGAATGGCGTCAAACCCAACCTGAAAGATTTTTTATAAAAATCAATAAAAAAGAACCTCCGCAGAGGTTCTTTTTTCACATTACTTCATCTGCTTTTGTACGGATTTATACGTCTCATAATAAGTCGACTCACTAAAGAAGTCGTCATGTTCAAGCTTCAAACCTTGCAATGATTTTTCTGTCAATTGACCTTTTAAGTCATCGGCAAATGCTTTAGCAAAGATTTGTGCCGCCTGCGCTAAGTCTGCTTTTTGCTCTGGCTCAATCTCATAGCTATCGGTAAATTTTTCTTGATAGACATGTGCAAAGAGTGCCTGCTTGGTCTTGTATTTTTTAACCAAGTCTTTCCATTGCTGACTTTCTTGTGCTTCGTCTAAGGCATCTTCAACAATATTCGCGACACGTTCGCCCAATTCGTCAAAGTCTTGTTGGTGCTGTAGGACATGTTTTTGACGTAACTGATTCAAACGTTTCAGTGCTGAACCTTTCGGCTCTGCAATATCCATGAACTCATAGGCATACACTTCTGAAATTTCATTGATGGTCGCTGGGCTATAATAACGAATATATTCTGGACGTTGCGCAGCGAATACCAAGGCAAAGGTTGCTTGATATGCTTTTAACTCTGAATGATGACGTGCATAGCTTTGTTTGGAAACTTGCTGGTAATAATCAGAAATGTCTTTAGGTTGCTCTGCCGTATCTGACAATGTTGTCTCAACACTTTGAGATGCGCTAGCGTCTGCACCTAATGGTCCAAGCATGCCTTTCACTACGTTTTCCAGTAATGAACCTTTAGACACTTCCTCAATAGATTTGGCGTTTTTTAAAGCTTGACGGTCAATCGCTGCGGCATTGCCATAATTAAACACCTGATTGGTACTCTTAATTTGTAGCTTACCAATTTGCTCATCGCTGATTACAATGTTGTAATCCATATTTTGCGCACGGCCTTTTTGGTCGAGTGCAACATCCATCACAAATGGTGAACGCTCTGTTCCCAATTGTGCCATGATCGGTGTAATTTCAGCCTGATGTTTTTGCCAAAGTTGTTTAAAACCTTGCGCATCGACCAGTTGCTCAGTTTGATATGCCGTAAAGAGTGGTTTTAGCTCTTCCAAAACATTGATCGCGGCTTGACCAAAACTCTCTGTATCTACCGATTGAGTCACGGCTTTAGGCGCAAGCACATCAATATCTTGATAGTCCCGACATGCCGTCACTTTGCCGATAGGAATATTCTTAGTGTTGATGAGCGCATCACAAGCTTCTTCAGAGAGAGTATTAGATGATGCAGAAGCAGAGACTTCTTCTGTATCCTCTGTCTCATCCTCTGCATAGGCAACATCAGCAGCCGCATCTGTAACCGCATCGCTGACAGCATCTACCACGATGCCCTGCTCATCCCCATCTGTATGTGAACCTAAATGATGTATTTGCTGATTCACTAAACTCGTGACACGCTCAAGTGAGGCATAAGCAGGGTCTTCAGTTGCTACACCTGCGGCAGCCATCTCCGCTTCTTTCGCTGCTTGCATCGCATCATCTGCTGCGCTTGGCGTTTTTTCAGCGTCTTGAATCAGACGCTCGGCATCAAAAGCTTGTATCTGCTGGGTATAGTGCAGTTTGTTGACGTATTCAAATAAGCCCAATTGTACTTGTGCTGTTTCTAAGTCGCCGATATAGCGAATTTTCTTACTCAATCCTGCATCTTTTTCTTGTTTACTCAAACCCACACTATGCACCTGATTTGGCTCTGCCAATGCATAAGGTAAGGCATTCATTTGCTTTAAATATTCTGCAAATTTCTTAAAATCAATATGGCCAAATGCATCTTTATGCTTGGAAAAGTCAATGTATGCAAAACGATCCTGACTTTCACGGTTCACCATGAATGGCATAAAGGCAAAATAGTTGGTGTAAAACTTATAGTCATTAAAATCAACCACCATCGGCAACTGCGCTTGCACTTGTAAGGTTGGCTTTTGATAACTCAACTGCAACGTCAGTGCAGCCAGTTTTTGACGAAAATGTACGGAACCGTTGTAACTAAACTGCAAATCATTGAGTAAATTCACCAATGATTCTGCAATTTGCGTGCGAGCTGAACGTGACTCACCCGTGCTATACAGTGATGCATACGGATTTTGTTCACGCGCAAGCGCATCATACAAGGCCTGCTTCTCTTTAGCTGTAAATGGAATCTTTTGATTTTTTAATAATTGATCTAATTGCTTTTTCAACTCTGGATCTAAGTTCGTTGCATTTGATTGAGCATTGGACTTGGAATTTGACTGAGCCCTAGGCTTTGACTCATTAAAATTAAAATCCGACTGAATCGAGAACTGCCCTTTAAAATCATAACTGGCATTTTCAAACATGGCATTTAGACCATGCGTGGCTTGTTGCCCCAACTGCTGATCTGAAGAGGCATTGGATTTAATGACATGCTGAGTACACCCACTGATACTCAAACCCAATAAACAAAGTGTTATATATTTTAAGCGCATAATACTTGCTGAAAACCTGAGTTAATTATAGTTTATTAAAAAAGTACATGATCAAAAGACCATCGAGTCAGTGTAACAGAACTGTCTTTTTAGATTGATGATTTTATCTACCAATTCGCCTTTCTGACATTTTTTTAGGTCTGATTTATCAATGTATTTTGATACGATGTATGAATAATGAAATGATCGTTTTAAATAATCCAATACTATTTCTAAATTAGGATTACACACATGCCTGCATATAAAGCTCCCTTACATGATATTCGCTTCTTAATGAATGAAGTGCTGGACTATCCTGCACATTATCAAACCCTATCGAATGGTGAAGCTGCCGACGCTGACACGGTAGATATGATCTTAGAAGGTGCAGCAGATTTTTGTGAAAATATTTTATCTCCTTTAAACCAATCGGGTGATGAAGAAGGTTGTACCTTCGACAATGGTGAAGTAAAAACACCAAAAGGCTTTAAAGACGCGTATGACCAGTTTGTCCAAGGTGGCTGGCAAGGTTTGTCTTTCCCTGAAGAATTTGGCGGTCAGAACCTGCCACAATCATTAAACCTGATTAAATCGGAAATGATGGGTACAGCAAACTGGTCTTTCCAAATGTACCCAGGTTTAAGCATCGGCTGTATGAACACCATTTTGCAGTTTGGTACAGACGAACAAAAAAATCTATATATGCCGAACTTAGTGGCTGGTACATGGTCAGGCACTATGTGTTTGACTGAACCACAATGTGGTACCGACTTAGGTCAAGTCAAAACCAAAGCCGAACCGAATGCTGATGGCACGTATAACATCTCAGGCACTAAAATTTTCATCTCAGCAGGTGAACAAGATTTAACCGAAAACATCATTCACATCGTACTTGCACGTCTTCCAGATGCACCTGCAGGCACCAAAGGAATTTCACTGTTCATTGTGCCTAAATTCTTGGTCAATGCAGACAGTAGCCTCGGTGAACGTAACCCTGTGACCTGTGGTTCAATTGAACATAAAATGGGTATTCGTGCTTCTGCAACAGCCGTTCTCAACTTTGACAATGCTGTCGGTTACTTGATTGGTGAACCAAACAAAGGTTTACATGCCATGTTCACTTTCATGAACACCGCACGTATCGGTACAGCAATTCAAGGCATTGCACATGCTGAGCTTTCTTTCCAAGGTGCACTTCCATATGCCAAAGAACGTATGTCAATGCGTGCACTTTCTGGCAAGAAAGACCCTGAAAAAGTCGCTGATGCCATCATTCACCATGCCGATGTTCGTCGTATGTTGTTGACTCAAAAAGCGATTGCTGAAGGTGGTCGTTCAATGATTTATTATGCAGCGCAAATTGCAGACAAAATGGCCGATGCCTTAGAGCGTGGCGACACTGCAGCATTTGAAGCACATGATGATCACTTAGGTTTCTATACTCCAATTTTAAAAGGCTTCTTAACTGAATTAGGCTTGGAAGCTGCAAACCACGGTATGCAAGTTTACGGTGGTCATGGCTACATTAAAGAATGGGGTATGGAGCAAATTGCACGTGATGCACGTATTGCGACACTGTATGAAGGTACAACAGGTGTTCAAGCACTTGACTTAATCGGTCGTAAAGTACTGCTGACCTCTAAAGGTAAAGTCATTCGTGACTACACCGCTGAAATCCTGAAATTCTGTGGTCAACATGCTCGCAACAAATACATGCGCCGTTTTGCTTGGGACTTAACTAAGCTTTGCGCACAATGGAATGCTTTAACTGTTCGTATTATGCTGGCAGCACGTAAAGACCGTGACATCGTGTCTTCTGCATCTGTAGACTTCTTGATGTTCTCTGGCTATGTGATGATGGCTTACTTCTGGGCTCAACAAGCAGCTGTAGCTTCTGCGAAATTGGCATCAGGTGAAGGCCAAGAAACAGCTGAATTTTATAAAGCTAAAATCAAAGTGGCTGACTTCTACTTTGAGCGTATGCTTCCACGTACCCAAGGTCATGCTGAAGCAATGGTCAATCCTTCAAAAACCATGACTTCCTTGGCAACTGAACACTTTAGCTTTGATTACTAAGCTTAAAATTGAAGATGTCATCTTGTAAATGCATTGCATAACATCGGATGACCTTCATCAAAATTAAAAAAATCCAACTATCTGATGATAGTTGGATTTTTTATTTAAATCGTGGAATGAGCTTACTTTACAGTGACCGTAATACTGCCAGTATTTGCAGCACCAATCGCTGAGGTTTTGATACTTTCAACAGTGTTTTTGAAGCCTTTGGTATTGACTGAAGCATCAACAGAACCTGAATTAAAGGCTAAATTTGCAGCAGCGTAATTGCTCAATGTGCTATTCAGCTCTTGATAATATTCAGTATCCACACCTGCTGCCACAGAAGCTTCAACACCTGAGTCTAATTGTTGATAATGATGACCATCCATGTTTTTCCAAGCACTCATGGAGGCCTCCAGATCACCACTAAATGCACCAGAACTCACTTGATACACACTACCTTGTTCAAGGGTGATCTCACCCGTATTTACAGCACCAATTGCTGAGGTTTCAATTGTGCCCACGTCATTGATTCCACCCGCCGTATTCACTGTTGCGTCTATGCTATTGGTATTAATAGCTAAATTTAACGCACTTCCATTTTCAGCATTTTGAGCTAAAAGTGCTAGGGTGTCTTGCAAACCAGTATCCACCTGTACATGGTGTCCTCCTCCAGCCAATGCAGCACTTGATAAGAAAGCTACAGATACAGATAAGGCAATTGTTTTGATAGTCTTATTCATCGTTATTTCCTTATACACTCTAAAGTACTCCTCGCTAAGCACTTCTTTTTTATATAATAGGAGCGAGCCTATCTTTTCAATTCAGTTAATCTCGATTCGTTGTTGACCAATAATTTTCAGTGACTGCTGGATTGATATCCCAAAGTAGTTGAGGAGCTTCCTCTGTTTTGACATCGTCTTTCTCTACAGACTTAGACGGTATAGCTTTTTTCTTGCTGATATATTTAATTAAATCCTGCTTGCTCATTTCTGGTTCTGCATCAGGATCCTGAATCAACTCAGACTCTCTTTGTTTCGGAGGACGTGTATCTTTACTGGGTGTATCCGTTAATTTATTTTTTTCATTGGGCGCTGCCCCCTTATATGGTTGGGCATCCAATAGGCGCTTATTGGGGTTTTCAATCGTGCTGTTTTGCTGACTTTCTTTATATTTATGCAGTGCAACCGAACTGCGCGTTAAATTGAGACTGCCAAATTCAGGGGGAATCGCAGCTCTGCAACTCTCAAATGTACTCGGGGGAATGACCTGGCTTAACAGCTCAAAGGTTGCCAAATTCAGCATTTGGCGTAATGCAAAATTTGTTGCCTCACGCTCACCTTTGCCGATTTGAATATTCAGTAAAGTGTGTCCAGCAAATCGACCTGCATTCAGACCATAATCCTGTGAAACGATTTGCTTTTGCAGAGAGACGTTTGCGACCACTCGACTGCTACGGGTATCGGTAAGAGACAAGTCCAGACCAACCATTATTCGGGTTTGGCTATAGCTAGGCCCAACACCACCGACTTGCATGTCAAAACCCCCGCCAGGAATAAAATCCAAACTATTGATACTCCCTGTGACGTAATAATCTGAAGCGTGAATATTTCGAGGATCTCGAATCCCCCACTTTGCTTCACTTTCAATAATCCGCGGATCACGTCGGTTTAACAGGCTGACACCAGCTTGGAACAGGGCTGATTGCACCATATCCCCTGCGCCTTGGGTCACCATTTTTCCACTTCCGCCATTGGTGACCACGTCTTTCCCTGTCTGGTCTAAAATGGCCCCTACAGAAAAATTAACATCGGTGCGTAATTGTCCTTTTAAACAAGACAAAGCCATATCAAAAGGGGTAAAGATATCTGTAATTGGAGGGCCTTGTACTAAAGTGACAGGCTGTTTATTAGATGCTGCGAGTCCCGTACAACCTGTTAGCACTTGACTTAAGGCGACCAACACGCTCGCTGAAGATATTAATCTTCTATTGATTTGAAAACTCAGCATAATGAGACCCCCTGTTGGGTGCTCAAATTAGGGCATGCTGGATTATTTTGATTTGTGGTTGAATTCACTGCTGCTTCATTCACAGCATCACTAGAAATATCAACGCTGTTCTCAGAACCATTCACATTAACGTTACTGGTAGATGAATTTACGGTCCCAATTGAGCTGGTCGATGTGCTATAAATTGTGGTTTTTCCAAGACCTTCATAATAATCTGAGTCCATAAGCTCAATTAAATTCGCTTGGACTAAATTCTCTGTAGAACGTACTGTAGAAGCTTTCCAACGCGTACTCCATTCATCGGACGTTGCATAGGCATTATTCAAGCAAAATAAAAAACATAATCCTATATTAATTACTACTATTTTCATGAACTTAACCTTCCCTATTAACCCATATTATTTTCACACTCTCTGCTTCATAAAATTAAACTCAATACAAATTAAAACCCATTAAACCACATATAAAATTAAAATAACCCAAACAGAATAATGAAATAACAGACAGCCCAAAAAAAACCAACCCATCCCATTGTTTTAATTTTGATTGACTGAAACTTGGTATGCTATTTAAAATGTAAATAAAAATTTCAAAATAAATTAAAAACATATTAATAAAAAATCAAAAACATAAATAAAAGAAGAAAACATATTATGTAAACATTATTTATAATTCTATATTTTTATCCAATTAAACGGTTTAAATTCAGTCATTAAATAAAATACTCAGCAGAATTTCTCGCATCTCTAGTATCCTACTCAGCTCACATTTTGCGCTAAAAAGCTAAGACTCAACTGCTGTATAGCCAAGAGCCATGTACTGCGCTTTTCCACTTGCACTCATTTGATCTTGCTAAAGACGCATCATTGCTTGAATTCATGATCCATTTCCTTTACTCAGTAAAGAAAATAAAATTCTTATCGTCTTGATCATTGCTATCCAACCTAAAGCATTATTCAAAATAATAAATATAAAACACAAGAACAAATAAAAAAATAAACCATAAGCATTTAAATTAAAAAATCTTATATTAAAACACAGTCACAAAATAAAATAAAAACATCATATAACCATTTATTTGCATTTTCTTTTACTTCATAAACTTAAAAAATAAATATTAAAAAAATAAAACCATTAAAAATAAAATACAGAATAAAAAATTAAATTTAAAAAAATAAATTAGACTCATTTATAAAACTATTTCAGGCTAAATTTAAATATTATTACGCTTTATATAAAATAGAATGCTTTGCCTTTCTTATGGTTTCCACACTAGATAAAAAGTGTGAAAATACATGGTTTGATGTGCTCAGACGATGTGATGATGGCCTGTCTCTAGGTACGCTCCGTAGGTAGGTCTTAAAGCTGTTATCGAATGGCGTAAAATGAGATATTTTTTAGAGAGAAGGTTAAAGTGACAGACTATTTCTTCTTTGCAAGGCCGACAAAATCATGCACTCAGGCTAAATTGATCATAAAAGATGAGGTCATTTGTAACAGGGTCGTGAATCAACTGATCTATACAAAAAAGACTGCAACTGCAGTCTTTTTAATTGAATATTATTGATCTACTGAACTTCAGCTAAAAGTGCCTGAGCAGCCATTTTCCCCAAAGTATTAGAAGCCAAGGGACTGTCTCCCGTAATTAACTTACGATCTTGAATACACTGTCCTGACATCTCTTTATTGACGACATCTACACCCAGTTGCTCAAGTCGTTCTGCCAACAACCAAGGTAACTCTCCTGGCATATAACCAATCTCTAAATTGGCTCCCTGATCAAGGGCATCCGGGAAGACACACATTTTATAGCCCTTGAAAAGGTAGTTTTCTGGCGCTTCCTTAACCGCAGCAGCCAATAAGCCTGCTGGTCCATGACACAAAGAAATAACGAATTTATCTTTGGCTACCGCCCACTTCAGTAAAGTTTTTAGGTCTTCACTTTCAGGTAGCCCAATTAAAGCCCCATGCCCACCGGGAATAAGAACAGCCAAATAAGGCGAGTCGTCACCTAAACTGCTTTTCAATACCTCTGCTAGTTTTAAAGGTTTCTTAAACTGAGCAAGATACTTCTTAAAAGTTGCTGGAACAACGGGGTCTTCGTGTGGCATTGCCCACATTTCCAATTTGACAGGATTACCCGATAAAGTGGCGATATCAATTTCAAAACCAGCACGGTCTAAATGATACATCGGTAGCAATGTTTCCACAGGATGATTCCCTGTAGAGAAGAACTTACCGTTCTTCATCAGTAAATAACGCTCATCACTGGCAACCATCAGGATTTTTTTATGCCCGATATAAGGATTGGGATAATCTGTGCCATCAAAGTCTGTTTTACTGGCGGTATACTGGGAAAGTGAATAAGGTGAAGGGAAAAAAGCATTGTCTTCAGCTAAATCAGGGGTTGGATTACGATCTTGATGTGTCTGGGCCATTCTATTTCTCCTTGTTATTACTTTTTCATTTTCGATTTTTCTCAGTCTCAAACCCTGTATTTCAGGTCATTTATTCAGCATAGCAAAGTTTACACAGGTCTCTGTTTTTAACATGTAAATATTCATTTTCATGGCAAGCATATAAAATTAAAGCAATAAAAAACCCCGACATCCTGTCGGGGTTTTTCGTATTAATTGCTGAGGCATGACTCCTGTCTTACCTTCGTCCCTGTGCTGATCTTTATTGTTATTCTATTGGAGCATCCTGCTCTCTATGGTTCTATAGTAGAAAAATCACATGCAGACGTATAGGCGCAAAAAGCGGGAATTGATGTAAGCCAATTCGTACAAAATAATGAACACATTTCCACATAGAAGCAGTGATCATTTTTGATGAAAGGAACTCAAAGAAACAACTCATGTGAATATGTGAAAAATAACGTTCACTAAACTCATGATTGTTTGATATCTTCAAAACTCGGATTTTAGCGAGTATAGATGATGATTGACCTATCTCAGATGATTGCTTTTGCAGGTGTCGCGCTGCTCATGGTGCTCACGCCCGGTCCAAATATGATTTACTTGATTTCTCGCTCCATTTCTCAAGGAAAATCGGCAGGCTTAATTTCATTGGCCGGTATCATTTTAGGCTTTATTTTCTATATGGCTTGTGCCTCACTCGGCATTACCGCTTTCTTATTTGCCGTGCCTTTTGCCTATGACACCATCAAAATATTAGGTGCATTGTACTTACTTTGGTTGGCTTGGAATGCAGTGAAACCCAATGGGGTTTCTGCCTTTCAAACGGTGGATTTAAAACCCGATCGTCCGATGAAACTTTTTATGATGGGATTTCTCACCAATTTGTTAAATCCTAAAATTGCGATTATGTATCTATCCTTACTTCCTCAGTTTATTCAGCCCAATCACGGCAGTGTTTTTGTACAGTCGATGACTTTAGGCCTAATTCAAATTGTGGTCAGCTTTTTTGTGAATGTATTGATTGTCTACTCTGCGGGTTCATTAGCAGCCTTAATGAACCGCAAGCCGATTTGGGCACAAATTCAAAAGTGGATGATGGGGACGGTTTTATCGGTCTTAGCTGTTCGTCTTTTGATGGATGAGCGAAAATAAGCATGTCGATTCAGAGATTTAGCCTGTATTGTAATGAAGCTTTATGATGCGAAAGAAACGCTAGATAAGAAGTTTCTTTTTGAGTAAAGCATCCAACCAATCCACAAAGTCCTGAAAATACTTTGGCCGATACTGCCTGTCAGTCAACAAAATATTGATGGGCAATTCAAGACTTGGAATATCTAGAAATAAACGTTTTAACTGACTTTGTTCTACATATTGCACAGCATCAAATTCAGGTATTTGGATTATTCCCATACCTGCAAGGCTGGCTTGAATATATGCTTCAGTATTGTCAATGAGTAAACGATAAGGCATCTTCATTCGATGATCACGAAAGACTAATTCACTCCATTCCCGATAATATTTCCCAACATGATAATCAACGGCAAAATGTTGATTCAACTCAGCCAAGGTTTTAGGTTCTCCAAACTGTGCTAAATACTCAGGTGAAGCTAATGTCCAAATTTTTGTTTGGCAAATTGGTTTCATGAGCAAATATTTATCCTGCACCTCTCCCACACGCACCACACAATCTAATTGTTGCTCAATCAAATTAGAAAAATCATCACTGCCGTTCACCAACACTTTTACTTTTGGAAACTGCGCATAGAACTCTGCCAAATGAGGGATCAGGATTTGTGTTGCTAATCGTTTCGACATGCCAATACTAATTGTTCCCTCTTGGCTTCTTACATGGGTTTTAAAGCGATTAAGCTCTTTTAACTGTGCAACCAGACGGACTGCTTCGTCATAAAACAGAATGCCTTCATTGGTCAAAGAGACTTTGCGAGTGGTTCTATAAAACAATAGCACTTCATATTCTTTTTCAAGAGATTGAATCGCATAAGTTACATTCGATCGAGGCAAACCCAATTGTACAGCAGCCTGCGCAAAAGACTTCTTCTCTGCCACTAAACAAAAAATTCTTAGTCGATCAATCTTATCCATTTTATTGTGCAACTTTTTCAGACAATCAGTGCAATTTTAACAACTATTTCATACAAATAAATTCTTTTAAGATCATTTCAAACAACTACATACAAACCGAGGCTAGGCCCATGTCACAACACGACCTGAAAGGAAAAACTGTATTAATTACTGGCGGTGCTAAGAATTTAGGTGGATTGATTTCACGTAAGTTTGCAGAACACGGCGCAAATTTAGTCATTCATTATAATAGTACAGCAACACAAGCAGATGCCGAAAACACATTCAATCTAGTACAAGCATTTGGTGTCAAAGCCATCTTGGTACAAGCTGATTTAACAAATATTCAAAACATTGAAGCACTATTCGTTCAAGCTAAAACTGAGTTTGGTGGAATTGATATCGCAATTAATACCGTTGGTCGCGTCCTTAAAAAACCCTATCTAGATACGACTGAACAAGAGTTTGATGACATGAATGACATCAACAATAAAATTGCATATTTCTTTATTCAATCAGCAGGACGTCATCTGAATGAAGGTGGGAAAATATGCAATATCGTAACGAGTTTACTCGCAGCATATACGGGTCTTTATTCAACGTATGAAGGACTAAAAGCACCTGTAGAACACTATACACGTGCAGCATCTAAGGAATTTGGAAGTCGTGGTATTTCTGTTACTGCTGTTGCACCAGGTCCAATGGATACGCCTTTTTTCTATGCTCAGGAAGCCCCCGAAGCAGTTGCATATCATCAATCTGCCTCAGCACTGGGCGGACTCACCAAAATTGAAGATATAGAGCCATTGGTACGCTTCTTGGTTACAGATGGCTGGTGGATTACAGGACAAACTATTTTTGCCAATGGCGGGTATACAACACGTTAATCGTGTAAGCAAAATGAACAGCTGTTTTGATTCCATCATGCACAGCCGATATCCCCTTTCGTTTAAATTTAGAACCATGATTGCCCACGCAATCATGGTTCTAAAACTCAGAGAAATGATTCCAGCACTGAATTTAAAAATACATGCCCCTGCTCGGTGCACGCTAAACGCGTCGCATCATCCACCATTAATTTTCGACTGCGTAATGAGTCCAAAGTTTCGGCCAAACTCTCCAGATTCAAACCTGTACGCTGCGCATAATTTTCAGCTGCAACCCCATCATTTAAACGCAAAGCATTCATCATAAACTCAAATGGAAGTTCGTCGGCTTCAATCCGCTTAAACTGTACATGCTCCGCAGGGACTTTAGCCAAATAATCTTTCGGTAAACGAGTTTTCTGGAAACGATAGACTCCATCTGGCTGGGTCACTTTAGCATGTGCACCTGCACCAATCGCCAAATAGTCGCCAAACTGCCAGTAATTCAGATTATGTGCAGAAGGTAATTCCTTACGCCATGCCGAAACTTCATAGTTGATAAATCCCTGCGCTTTTAAATAAGCTTCACCCTGCGCCTGAATCTCTTCAAGCACATCATCCACTGGTAAAATCGGCTGGGTTCTAAAAAACACCGTATTCGGCTCAATGGTCAGTTGATACCATGAAATATGCGTGGCACCATTTTCCACAGCAAGTTTTAAATCCAATAAGGCTTGTTCCAAAGTCTGCTCAGGTAAGCCATGCATCAGGTCGACATTAATACGTTTAAAACCTGCATCACGTGCTAAACCAATGGCTGAAATCGCATCACTATTGCTATGAATACGCCCCAGTTTTTTTAAATGTTCCGTGTTAAAACTTTGCACCCCAATCGAAAGCCGATTAATGCCTGCTGCCAAATAATCGGCAAAAGGGTCATGTTCCACTGTACCTGGATTGGCTTCTAAGGTAATTTCACAGTTCGTCTCAAACGGTAGTAATGCTTTGAGCTGAGCAAATAACCATTGATATCCCTGCGCTGAAATGAGGGACGGTGTTCCACCGCCAATGAACACACTATGAATGTGACGCCCTTGAGCAAACTCAAGCTGAGTTTTAAAGTCCTCAACCAAAGCATGTAAATATTCTTGCTCTAAATCTAAGGACAGTTTGCCATCTGGGACTGCGTGCGAGTTAAAGTCGCAATAAGGACACTTACGCACACACCACGGCATGTGGATATATAAAGACAACGGAATATTTGCAGGATGTAAATCGGTCAAGGACGAGACTCTAAAGCACAGCGATAATCTTGCACATTTTAACATGACTGCATCAAGACACTTATGAAATCTGTGGCTATTTGGATTAGACTGATAAAAAGACAAGAAGAATGAATGGTTTAAAATGATGAAAATATCGAGCCAATTGCTGTTTATGTTGCCGCTTGCTTTCGGTATTGGTATTGCTATGACCTTTCAAACTGCACTGAATACACAACTCCGAGAATATCTATACTCCCCCCTGCAAGCTGCACTGTTATCCTTTTTCGTTGGAACCTGTGTGTTAGCGCTTTTAGTTTTGTTTCAGCCTGTCGACAAACCACAGTTACATGCTTTTTCCAATATTCCGTGGTACTTATGGCTCGGCGGATGCCTAGGGGTTTATGCCATCAGTATAAGCATCTATACTGCGCCTCAATTAGGCTTTCTCACGTTTTCAGGCTTGGTTATTTTTGGACAAATCCTGACTTCGATGATTTTTGACCACTATGGTCTATTGGGTACCGAAAAAACACCTGTCAATTGGCAGCGTTTACTTGGTGGCGTCGTAATTTTTATTGGTGTGCTTCTCACTTTACAACGCTGAATTTATTTAGACCAAGCACATGATGAATATGAGTAATTTTTGTGTCGACTACAAATAAAATCACCTCCCATCGTTTCGAATTAAAAAAGTTATTGGTGTTAATGCTCCCCATCCTGATCACGCAGTTTTCTCAAGCGGGTCTTGGGTTGATTGATACCATCATGGCGGGACATTTATCTCCGACCGATTTAGCCTCAATTGCTGTCGGGGTCGGTTTATGGATCCCTGTGATGTTGCTGTTTAGCGGCATCATGATTGCCACTACACCATTGGTCGCCGAAGCGAATGGGGCACGTACCCCTGAAAAAATCGCCACCATTGCTCGTCAATCCCTTTGGGTCGCCTTTATTTTGGGCAGTATTGCGGGTTTAATTTTACAAGCCATGCCGCTGTTATTGCCCCTCATGGGTGTACCTGCAAACTTACTGCCTAAAGCCAGTTTATTTTTACATGCGATTGGCTTTGGTATGCCTGCGGTAACGATGTATGCAGCACTGCGTGGATATTCAGAAGCGCTCGGCCACCCACGTCCTGTTACCGTGATTAGCTTAGCGGCTTTGGTCCTTTTGGTTCCCCTAAACTTTGTCTTTATGTATGGTTTCGGCCCGATTCCAGCGCTGGGTTCGGCAGGCTGTGGATTTGCCACTGCAATTTTACAGTGGATCATGTTTGTCACTTTGGCCACTTATATTTTTAAAGCCTCGGCGTATCAAAAAACTCAAGTGTTTGGTACTTGGGAGAAGATGGATCGCTATTGGATCGAGCGTATTTTAAAACTTGGTCTACCCATTGGTTTAGCTATTTTCTTCGAAGTCAGTATTTTTAGTACCGCTGCAATTATTCTCAGTCCACTGGGGGAAACCATTGTGGCAGCACATCAGATTGCAATGTCGGTCACCTCTCAGTTATTTATGATTCCGATGTCCCTTGCTATCGCCCTCACTATTCGTGTTGGGACTTACTATGGCGAGAAAAACTGGATCGCAATGCGAAAGGTGCAAAAACTCGGGCTCGCTACGGGTACGATTTTGGCGCTGATGACCATGTTACTGATTGCGCTGTTCCGTCCTGAAATTGTGGCAATTTATACCTCTGATCATGAAGTATCAGAAGTTGCGATGTATTTACTATTGTTTGCACTCGCCTACCAACTGATGGATGCTTGGCAAATTAGCGCCGCAGGTTGTTTGCGTGGTATGCAAGACACCAAAGGCCCAATGTGGATCACCATGATTGCCTATTGGATTGTGGCTTTTCCAGTCAGCATTTATTTGGCACGTTATACCAACATAGGTGCAGCAGGCGTGTGGATTGGGTTGATTGTTGGTTTAAGCGTAGCATGTGCCCTACTCTTGCTTCGACTTTATAACAACAATAAACGTCTCAGTCAGGACTATCACTAAAACTTTGCGGTGAATAGGAGGGTTAAATACTCTCCTATTTCTCTCTTACAGTTGTGCCAAAGCATCTTTCAGACCCTGTGGTACTTCGCTTTCATCCTCAACTTCTTTGACCACCACCTGCCCTACGATCACTTCATTGCCATTAAAGGTCATGGTCGGTGAACCATACAGGCTATAGCCTTCATTCAGTGCTTTGGTAACACGTGCACAAAACTGCACATCATCCTTGCCTGTAAAATAACGATAAACTTTCATTTATTTCATACTCAAAATTTTTCGCACAGTGTAACGCGATTTTTAAATGCAGCGACATCCAGCGTGCAATTCACTCAATTGACCACTATTATTTAAATAGAAACATCAGCTTAACAATTTAAAGTAGGCAGTCTTGCATTTGTCGCCTATGATCAAATCTGAGATGTAACAAAAATGCCCCGAGGAATATCGCATGGCAAATACGACTCGTACGCCCGGTCGTCGCTTTATGAAACTTGCCAGTATGACAGCAAGTATCGCAACCAAGACTGTGACCAATTCAATTAGAAACTTCAATGCCGATGAAGATAAAAAAAATGCGGCGCGCAGTCAGCTTTTTCAGGACATTGGAGTTCAAATTGCAGATACCTTAGGTGAAATGAAAGGTGCTGTAATGAAAGTTGGGCAAATTGCATCTCAGTACAAAGACATTTTCCCGCCTGAAGTGGCACGCGCGATTAGTAAATTACAACGCCAAGCGCCAGCGATGCCTTTTAGCGAAATCAAAGCGCAGGTAGAAAAAGAACTGGGTAAACCGCTTAATCAAATTTTTACAGCCTTTGAAGAACAACCCTTTGCCGCAGCCTCAATAGGCCAAGTGCATAAAGCCACTTTACCGAGTGGTGAGCAAGTTGTAGTTAAAGTTCAATATCCGGGTGTAGAAGAAGCCTGTGAAAGCGACTTAAAACAAGTCCGTTTAGCGCTCCGCTTAATGGGTGTGCTCAAAATTGACCGTAAGTTACAAGATCAACTCTTTAAAGAAATTCAGGACAGTTTGGATAACGAGCTGAATTATCAAATAGAAGCGCAAAACTTAGAGGTCGCACGAACCTTTCATCAGGCCCTAGACCCTAAGATTATTATTCCTCAAGTCTATAAAGACTATTCAAGTCGGCATATTTTGACCTTAAGCTTGGAACAAGGTGAAAGCATTGAAACTGCCAGTACGTGGTCACAAGACACGCGTAATGAACTGGGACGTCGTTTATTCCGTGCCATTGGTCGTGAGATTTTCTTTTTAAAGCGCTTTCACTGTGACCCCCATCCGGGCAACTTTGCCTTTCGTGAAGATGGTAGCGTGATCGTGTATGACTACGGCGGTGTCAAAACCCTATCGACTGAAATCGTGATGCATTTTAAGCAGCTGATTCAAGCAGCGCGTGACAGTAATATCTTGGCCATGGAGCAACAACTGACCGCTTTGCACTCCATGTCCGAACAAGGCAAATTTCCTGCCGAACTGTATGAAGCATGGTTAGAGGTACTAATGCGCCCCCTTACGACCATGTATGACTTTGCTGAGAACTCTGCACATCATGATGGCATTGAACTGGTCAAACCATCGCTGAAATATTGGGATGTGTTTAAACCTTCCCCCGATACGCTGATGGTCAATCGTACGGTGTCTGGACATTACTGGAACCTGATTCATCTCAAAGTCCACGACAACCTCAACGATCTGTTTGAAGAGTTGGTACCGCCCACAGCTTAAATAATGACGATAGCTGAGAACAAAACCAATTCAACTCCAATAAACCCAGTTACATAAAGTCACTGGGTTTATTTTGACTTTAATATTGTTATATTATAACATTTCAAAAATAATAGATTTAAGGAGATGCCGTATGCGTGCCAATATTCATCCAGAGTATCGCGAAGTGCTATTTCACGACACCAATGCCGATGCATTTTTCATTATCGGTAGTACATTACAAAGTAACCAGACCCGTGAGCATGAAGGTAAAACGTATCCTTATGTCAGTTTGGATATTTCAAGTGCGTCACATCCGTTTTATACGGGTGAGCAACGTCAAACCAGTAATGAAGGTCGTGTTGCAAGTTTTAACAAACGTTTCGCGCGTTTCAAACGCTCACAATAATTTCATTTTTCTTTAAGCTATACGCGTTATAGTAAAGATATCAAGAAGCCTAAGACCTCCTCCAGCTTAGGCTTCTTTTTTTATGTCTTCAATTGCGACAATGACGGTCTAAAATATTTAAGGCTTAAAAAGGCTGTCGAGTAAATAGAATCCTATTCCAAGTACAATCACGCCCACCACTAAACTTGACAATGCATAACTCAAAGCGAGTAGCATTTGCCCCTGTCTCAGTAATTGAAACGTTTCGAGACCAAAACTTGAGAAAGTGGTAAAACCGCCCAATACACCCACCATTAAAAATAAACGTGCTTCTTGTTGAAGTACTGGATATTTTTGACTGAGTGCAAAAAATAGTCCCGCAGTAAAACAGCCGATAATATTGATCCACCACGTCGGCCATGGAAAGCTCATATTCGGTTTGAAGAGCAATAAGCCTGCACCATAGCGTAAACAGGCCCCTATTCCACCGCCCAAAGCCACCAAGATCCAATTCATTTAATTGCCCTATTTTTCGCAAAAGCTGTATGGATAAGTCCAAAGTTATCCACAGTTCATCAATACTAGACCTATTAAACCCGAATCAATCTACCGACATCAAGGCTTTTCAAGCTTGAGCCGATTCTTAAAATAAGCTCAAAAGTTTTCTCAAATGCAAAACTCACAAACCTACACTTTTTGGGTATGATGTGAGCATAAATTTAATCGGACATATATACATGGCACAGGTCTTATTGGCTCAGCTTGCAACGGGCGAAGCAAAATTTTCAGATGTACTGGCTTTTATTGAAGCTGCTTATACACATACGCCAACTGCGTTTAAAAATGGTTTACAGCACAATGCGGCAACTGAAAACCAAGGCAGTGCCAAAGTGTTTTCGTTTGCACAGCTTCAAGGGCTCGATCAAGCACAAACCTTAAGCTTATTTGCAGAACACTATGCCTCTGTTTTAGCGACACCTGATGCAACGGATCATCAAAATATTCGTCAGTTCATGTTGAATGGTTGGGATGGTATTGCGTTTGATGGTACGGCATTAACCGCAAAATAAAGATAAAAAACCACGTTCAAACAATTTGAACGTGGTTTATCAATAAAATAGTTTAAAATTACGTATCTATAAGTATTTACAGCATATATTAAATAGGTTTCACGTGGAGCAAGACGATATGGTTTGTTCTGTCCTACAATACTGTCGAACAGCATAGTGTAAAGAACTCGTTTAACCTGATTTATCGCTTATCCCTTCACCCGTTCAATCCATTGGATTGAGCTGACACGAAAGACTTCACAAGCGCCATCGCCAGTATCGGTTGGGGTTAAAGAAGACGTCCAGACCAGATCTTTATCTTTGATTTCAACCAAATCACCTTTTAAACGAACCAAGTCACCACGTTTTACATGTTTAATTTGTTTCGCAATTTCAGGGTTAGCTGGAATGATGTGCATATTCGAAACCATCTGCATCGCTTGCTCAGCAGGTACAGGCAGACGATCAATTTTCCAATTGAGATAACGGTCGTATTGATTCACAGTAATATGTCGTGCAATTTCAGGCTCAGCAAATAACCCCCAACTCACTGCATAGTCTATCGGTGAAAATTTGGCTTGCTCATCTTCCGAATAGGTCTTTGAACCCAAAATTCGAAAATCACCTTTAAATGGTTTCAATACCGAAATCGATTGATCTTTAGAGGTCGGCGCTAAACCTTTGGCAATGTTATAATCTACAGTGGCACTGGCACTGATCGGCAACAGTAAACTTGAAAATAAACTGAGTAAGATAAATTTAGATTTCATTGCAAACCTCATTCCCATCGACCTAGGAAAATACGAACTAATCTCATCTTAGTCGAGTTTCCTGAAAAGAAGCTTATGAACTTAGTAACATTGTGAACGAATTATGCAGTCTACTTTTAGCTAGAGCATTTTTCAGTTAGGCTAATCAACAATAAAAAAGATCCATTCGCTCATGCTTTATAAATATTATCAACAACACATTTTTCCACATGTATTAAATCAGGTCATGCAAGTGCCCAGTTTAATGGACAAGCGCCGTGAACTACTTTTACCGATTCAAGGAGAGGTATTGGAAATTGGTTTTGGTACAGGGCTGAATCTGCCTTTTTATCAAAATGTCGATACGCTCTATGCCCTTGAACCCAGCCCTGAAATTTATCATTTGGCTGTAGAGCGGGTACAGGCGGCCCCGTTTGAAGTACATCACTTACAAGCACGGGCAGAAAAGCTACCTTTTGCTGACCACAGCCTTGAACATGTAGTCAGTACGTGGACGCTGTGTAGTATTGCAGAGCTAGAACAGGCTTTGCTAGAAATATTACGCGTGCTCAAACCCGGCGGTACCTTACATGTAGTGGAGCATGTGTTAAACACCAGTAATCTGTATATTCAGCGCCTACAACACTTACTCACGCCTGTGCAAAAGCGTTTAGCGGATGGCTGCCATCTCAATCGAAATATTGAACAGTCCTTAAAAGCAGCAGGATTTAATGTGATAGAACAACACTACTTTTATGCTGAGGGAATCCCGAAACTCGGACAACTGATGTACTTTGCTCGTGCGCAAAAACCCAATTAAGATAATCGCAATATTCATATCATGCTGTATTTGAAGTTGTTCAATTGAATGGACATGTTTGTTGCTACTTGGCTTATTCCGTCGTATCAAAGTCGATGCGTACCGTTTCAAAACGAACTCGCCCTGCTTGAATCGCTTGCGCAATGGCCACTTGTCCTTTGGTCAGCCTCGCCCCACCGCTTTTAATATCAATAAGCACAATTTCAATATCTTCCGCTTTCCCCTCACCATCACGCAGGTCGGTATAACCATCAAACACCACATAGTCGACAGGATCTCCCAAAAATTTAGCATCACTGGGTAAGTATTCAAACTGCGGCATAATCGGTGCCAGTTGCTCTGCCATTTTGCCTTTCAACACTGCACGACTGGTATTGACACTGCGCTTTTGTGCTTGAGCCAAAGCCTGCTGATGCTCTAATTCTAATTCGGCAATGTAGCGCTCATATTCTGCTTTGATGCGTCCATTTCGGCTGTGACTTAAAATAAGGGTGGTCAAGACCACACCAATTACTGCACCGATCAACATTGCCATCCATATGGACATGGTTTTTTCCTAATTTTGTGCTACTGCTAGCAAGATTTAAGCTTATAACTTTGGTCATGTGTCATATCCAGCACACAAAAGAATGATATGCTAGGGATGAGCAGAATAAAATCATTTAAGGTCATGAAAACGATATTAATTGCAAACCAAAAAGGTGGCTGTGGCAAAACGATAACCGCAATTAATTTAGCGTCAGCACTTGCACAGAAAGGTTATAAGGTCGCATTGGCCGATGCTGATAATCAAAAGTCTGCCCGTCAGTGGTTAAAACAACGCCCTGACCACGTAGCACATATTGAAAGTTTGGATTGGCGTCATGAAAAATCAATTGGTGAAGTCCCTAAAAATATTGAATATTTAATTATTGATGCACCAGGCGCACTGTCTGGTGAACATGCGGAACAACTGGTGAGTGAAGCACATGCTATTGTGACCCCACTGCAACCTTCATTTTTTGATATTGACAGTACACGACGTTTTTTAAAACACTTGCAAGAGATTAAACGTATCCGTAAAGGTAAAGTTCAAATTCTCCTTTTAGCCAATCGGGTCAAAGCCAACAGCGCCAGTGCCAAAGACATTCAAGACTTTTTTGAAAAGATTGAACAGCAACCGATCGCATGGATTTCTGAGCGTACCGCGTATGGTCAATTGGCAATGCAAGGCTTAAGCATATTTGATAAAACACAAAAAAATTATTTAACCATCCAAAGCCAATGGCAACCTTTGCTCAATGCAATTGTCGATGATCCAAGTGCATGGTTCTAAGGCATTGAAGATAAAGATAAGCCAATGAACTCTGCTTTTATGTTCAGTAATTCACGAGAACTTACCAAGGGTACATTCTCGTTCGCATTTTTTTCAGTTAATATGACTTTGACCTTAGAGATATAGCAGTGAATACCGTGCAACGATACGCACCAGCCTTACAAAAAGTATTGTTATTTGGACTGATTTTTATTCTGTTCTATTTGAGCTTTCAAGTCCTGAAATACTTTATTGTACCTGTGCTTTGGGCTGCGATTATTGCCTATATCACATGGCCTTTATATCACTCCGTGCAGAAGCTCTGTGGACCGCGTCCAACTTTAAGTGCAACCATTATGATCAGCATGGTTATATTGGTAGTCGGAATTCCATTGACCTTTGCAATCTTTATGCTGCAACACGAAGGTCGGAGCTTATTTTACGAATTACAAAAACAGGTCTTTTCTGGTCACTTAGATGTGCCTCAATTTATCCGTGACTTACCTTTTATCGGTAAGGAAGTCACACGGACCTTAAAAGAAATCAATACTGACCCCAATAGCATCGTACAAAATGTTTCAGGTTGGTTCCAAAGCCACTTAAGCTATGGTCGTTTAGTTCTCAGTGAAATCAGTAAAAATATTTTCAAACTCTGCTTTGCAGTCATGTCTTTATTCTTTTTCTACCGTGATGGACAAACCATTTTAAGTCAGGTTAGTAAGGCACTTGAAATGGTGATTGGACCACGTATTCATCACTATTTAGATACCATTTCTGAAACAACACGCGCCGTGCTGTATGGTGTAGGGCTTACAGCTGTTGCTCAAGCACTCTTGGCAGGCATTAGTTACTTTGTTGCAGGTGTTCCAAATCCAATGGTACTCACCATTGTTACCTTCTTATTTGCGTTGATTCCATTTGGCCCTCCTGTCGCTTATAGTGCCGTATCACTGTGGTTGTTCTCACAAGGTCAAACCATTGAGGCTATAGGTGTGATGGCTTGGGGTGTTTGTGTCGTGAGTACAGCGGACAATGTGATTCGCCCATTGGTGATCTCAGGTGCAACTCAAATTCCATTCTTACTCATCATGTTTGGTGTGCTAGGTGGTTTAGCCAGCTTTGGTATGATCGGTTTATTTATTGGCCCTGTGATCCTAGCCGTGCTGTTAGCTATTTGGCGTGAATGGTTGCATGAGCAGGTCAATGAACCCTTGATGATGCCGAAAGCGACATTAGCTTATGATCCACCTGAAGAGCCATTAGACACGCCAAAAAAATAACTTTAGTGAAATAACTTAAACGCATGCTTTCACCGAGAGCATGCGTTTTTTTATGTCAGATACAAAAACACTGTACGGAGAACATTGAACCCAAGCCTTGCCTTTGTTTGAATGGTTCTGAATTTTAAGGAAAAAGGATCTAATATGTTGTCTTCTACTTTAAAACTAAGTGCGCTCATGGCGTTGATTGGTTTAGGGACTGTGGCATGTAGCACGACTCCAACTGAAAGTAACACGATGGTCAAAAATGTCGATGTTCATGCGGTTTCAACTGCAGGTGTGGGACAAAAAATTGGTACCATTCGTTTTACTGACAGCCCTGCTGGCCTAGTTATTCAAACCAATTTAAGCCAGCTTCCGCCGGGCCCACATGGTTTTCACATCCATGAAAAAGGCTCATGTGATGTGGCTGAAAAAGAAGGGAAACCAGTTGCAGCTTTAGCTGCTGGCGGACATTTTAACCCCGAAAAAGCACCCAACCACGGTACACCGCTCAACGGTCATCTGGGTGATTTACCAATCTTGAATGTCGACTCAGCAGGTAATGCGAAAGTCAATTTACTTGCACCTCGTTTGAGTTTAGCAAACATACAAGGTTTAGCGGTGATGGTGCATGCAGGTGGCGACAACTACTCAGATAGTCCTAAACCACTCGGCGGTGGTGGCGATCGTATCGCCTGTGGTGTAATTCAATAAATCTATCGCATCCTTAGCATGTAAACAAAAAGTGCTTCATCTTCGTTTCTGTGGATAAGTTCTGACTTATACACATAGCACAGCGGATGAATTTTCTGCTGTGTTTTTATCGCTTTTTACTCTCTTTTTCATGTGATGTTCAATCGCATTAAATTGACAGTATGCTAAAAAACGTTCAGGCTAAAAGCAAAATAAAATCAAGCCTAGACAATGACATCGTGAATAATTTTCGCCAGTGGTTTCAATCTTTTCAGTCCAATGCAATTTTTATGTATTGCCTGCAAATTTTTATCGTGCTGAGTGGTACAACCTTAGGGCTCTACTTTTTAGGACTGGAACAACTGATCGTACCGACGACTTTAGGTGCGATTGCAACTGCCTTAACTGACTTCGATGACCGACTTAGTATTCGTCTCAGAAACCTAGTCTATGTCTGCGTGCTGTTCTTTAGTGTCAGCAGTATTTTAGATTTCCTGCATCCCTATAAATTCATATTCATCATTTACTTATCGCTTTCTAGTGCTTGTTTTATCTTACTGGGGGCACTTGGACAACGCTATGCAGCGATGAGCTTTGGCACCATTTTACTCTCCTTATACAGCATGTTTGGCTTAGGAGAATATTCGGTTTGGTACTTTCAACCTAGTTGTTTTGTCTTGGGCGCATTGTGGTATGGCTGTACCGCTATTGTGTTTTATCTGCTAAAACCAACTTTGGCCGTTCAGGACAATCTAGCACGCTGTTTTAAGCAAATTGCAGATTTACTCAATGCCAAAGCACGTTTGTTTGACCTTGATAATCAAAACAATGTTGAAGCATTACTCTACGACTTATCCTTACAAAACAGCACAATTATTCAAAGCTTTAATAGCACCAAAAGTTCGCTGCTCACTCGACTAAAGGCCTCACGCGCCAACCAAAAGACGATTTATTGGCTGAATTTATACTTTCTGGCTCAAGACATTCATGAGCAAGCCAGCTCTAATTATTTACACTATGAACAGCTACATCAGAACTTCAGCCGTACAGATCTTATTTTCCGTATTCAAAAAAATATTCGGCTGCAGGCCCTTGCCTGTCAGGCATTGGCACGCTGTATTCTCAGCAATCAAATCTATGTGTCAGATCCCAATACGAATCAAGCATTGCTGAATTTACACAGTTCCATGCAAGACTGGATTCGAGACAATCCACATAATATTGAAGTCAAAAATCTACAACTGATTTTAAATAACTTAGACAATGTGCATGAACGCTTTCAACACTTAAATGAACTGCAATTACGCCAAGAGCAACGCTATCAAGAACACATCGACAACCTCAACTTATACGATGATGATATTCATGGTTGGCACGATCTGTGGCTCAAACTCAGCCAACATCTCACCCCGCAGTCGGCACTGTTTCGACATGCGGTACGTATCGCCTTTGTCTTTGCTGTGGGTTATGGCATTTCTCTTCTGCCTTTTGCCCAACATGGCTACTGGATTTTATTGACGGGGTTATTTGTCTGCCAAATGCGTTATTTCGCCACCAAAAGTCGCTTAAAAATGCGAACCTTGGGCACCATTTTAGGGGTGATGTTAGGTATTCCTCTGCTGTATTTCGTACCGAGTATTGAAGGGCAATTACTGCTGACCATCATTTTTGGGGTGTGCTTTTTCTATCTCAGCTCTAAAAAATATGCCATGGCAACTCTAATGGCAACACTCATGGTACTGCTGATTTTTAATTTAAAAGGTGCAGGCTATGCCATTATTTTACCGAGGATCATGGATACTCTAATGGGTTGCGCCATTGCGTGGTTCGCGGTCAGTTTCATCTGGCCTGATTGGGACTTTCGTAATATTTCCAACACCATAAAAAAAGCTTCTGATAGCACCCTCAACTATTTTGATGCCATTTGTGAACAGTACCAACAGGGCAAAAACAATAGCATGGCTTATCGCGGAGCACGGCGTGCTGCACACAATGCCCAAACTGAACTTGCAAGCATGATTTCTAGTCTCAGTACTGAACCGAATCCAAACCCAGAACTGATACACCATGCTTTTCGCTACTTGGTATATAGCCACAGTCAACTCAGCTATATTTCTGCTTTGGGCAGCCATCGTGAACTGGTACAAGACAACCAAGTACTGGAACTCATGCTCTGGTGTAAAAACACGCTGAATGACGTACTACTTCAGCATAAGACCTTACCCGAGCGAGAGATTCAACAGAAACTGGCAGAGATCAAATACTTAAACACACAAGAAACAATGAGTCAGCACTTGCACTTGGTCCTCAAACAAATCAGCCTACTACTGGAAACCCTACCAGAATTGCTCAAATTGAAAACCGAACTACTCACCCGAGATATTAAATAAGTCATTAAATAATCCATGTCATCCGAAGCCCTCAAAGTGTTTCAATTTGGCCCAAATGGCTCAGCTTGGCTATGTATCTTAAATAGTTCATTTTTCTTTCATTCTTGAGTACACTCGAGCTTCATTCTCATAGATTTTTGACCATGAACATTCAGACATTACGTGTTGTAGGATTTTTAGAAGGGATTTCTTTTTTACTGTTGTTATTTATTGCGATGCCAATGAAATACATCTTTGATAACCCGATCCTAGTCAAATATGTCGGTATGGGGCATGGCGTATTATTTATCCTGTTTCTCATCGTGCTGTTTGTGGTATGTGAAAAGCAAAAATGGTCTTTGAAGATGTTTATTCTAGGTTTGATCGCGTCCATTCTACCCTTTGGGCCTTTTGTATTTGATGCCAAAATTAAAAAACTAGAACCTGAGCAAGCGGAAGCCTGAGTTTTAATACCATTTTTAAATACTGGCTTTAAAAGGATGTTTTAAAGCCATAATAAAAAAGCGCCTATTCATCTGAATGGGCGCTTTTTTGATGTGAACTTCGCTAAATTCAGCGAATAAAATCTTAGTAGACACCACTCTCAAGACGGCTTTGTATCACTTTCTTCACGGTCACACGAGGAAAACTAAACCACAGGGTAATTAAACTGAGGCAGACCAAACTATAAGCCCAAAGACCAAATTCCACATACGCCATACGCACCAGTTCAATCACGAAGAAAAACGTAAACATCATCAGTACCGAAACGGCTGCGGCAACTGTCCCTTTGGACACTTCAGATGACATCAACGCAAAGCGGTATAACACTGAAAAACTAATACCTTCGCCAAAGCTCACCAAAGTCATCCCCACAATCAGTAACGGTAAGAAATAGCTTTGGAAAATCGTGCCGAGCACCACCAACAGCGTACCGATAAACATCAAGGGCAAACCGAGTAACACGGTTTTACCCAGTGCCATTTTGTCGATGACTTTAATCAGCACAATATTACCTAGAATGAGACCACCCAAGACAGGGAACTGCGCCAAGCCATATTGCATACTGCTCAGGCCAAGTTCCTCGACCAAGATTACGGGTGACAGTGCAATCCACAACATCAATGGCATGGCCACCATAGGCAAACCAAAGGTGAGCGCCAAAAAAGTCTTATTTTTATAGACCGTTTTATAATCATCCCATATATAACGTAGTGGCTTTTTAGGAATACTGTGCTGTGTCGCAGGCATTTTGGCTTTTAAACCAAACCAACTTAAAAAAGCCAAAAAGGCGATGCCAATAAAACCCCAATGCCATGACACATGGTCAATCATAAATGCCCCGACCACAGGACCAAGTAACGGTGCTAGCAAAGAAATATTCGCCATAAGAGCCATGACCTTAATAGCATCACGCTCTTCAAAACTTTCCTGTACTGCGGCATAACCCACCGCAGAAATCATCGACAGCCCAACACCTTGTAAAAAGCGGAGTGCCAAAAAAGACTCAATATTTTGAGTGAGTAAAATTGCAAGGCAGGTCAGCACAAAAAATGCCACACCCGAGAGCAGCACTTTTTTACGGCCTAAACGGTCTGAAAGTGGCCCAAGCAGCCATGCGACACAGGCACCGCCCAATAAATAAAAAGACATGGACGATGGTGCCCATGCACTGCTGACCCCAAAATCTTGGGCAATGGCGAGCATGGCAGGTTGGACTAAATCATTACCGATATAGACCGAAAATTCGAATAAAACCAATGCCAAAGGAAACATCAATGTGGCACGGCTTAACTTTAAAGTTTGTACGTTTTGCATTGTTATCTACATATAAAATGCGTACAAGCCTGAGCGAAGTTCGTTGGAGGGAGAGACGACTAAGCCCAATGGCAAGCACTGTAAAATTGAATAAAAAATGTAATGGGTGCGAGAAATGCACACTGGTTTTACGCTGTATTCACAAAGCGTTTTTAGAAAAGGTGTTATTAAAATAGACTGAGCGGTGACACCAACAAAGCTCATTTAAGCTATTTTAGCAGTGTTGCATCTGTTTGTATTGTTACTTTTTTAAGTTTCATCTGTCACATTGGATTTTATACGAGGTGCGATAAAATGCCCTTGTTTTAAGTCCTCATACGCTTGTAAAACTTCGGCGAAAGTGTTCATGACAAAATAGCCACGTCCATAAATCGGTTCATTTAAAGGTTGCCCACTGAGTAATAAAAAAGTGCAGTCTTGGACAGTTTGTATTTCAAGGTACTCACCATGATTAGACATGACCGCCATCTGTTGGGCTTCAACGGTTTCGCCACTATAAAGCTGAATGCGACCACTACGGATATACAGTAGTGTCGTTTCGCCTTCCAATGCAGGTAAAACCGTTTTCATCCCTGCTGTGAGTTGCACATCCAACACGGTCATAGGGCTATGTGTTTGAGCAGGCCCTGTCTGGTTTTCATACGTCCCTGCAATCACCCTGACCTTTCCTTGAGCTTGCGCGAGTTCCAGTTCTGGAATCATGGTACGACTCAAGTGCTGATAACGTGCAGGATTCATTTTGTCTTTGGCAGGCAAATTGACCCACAGTTGGATCATTTCAAATGCCCCGCCTGTTTTAGAAAATGCCTCACTAAATACTTCTTCGTGCAGTACTCCAGCCCCTGCTGTCATCCACTGTACATCCCCTGCGCCAATCACACCACCACCGCCTGTAGAGTCCTGATGGGCAATTTCACCTTGATAAACGATGGTCACCGTTTCAAAGCCACGATGCGGATGTTCACTCACGCCTTTTTTTAAGTGGGTCGGCTGTAAATAACTCGGGCCGATATGATCGAGCAATAGAAAAGGTGAAACCGAGTTCCCTAGTTCATAGTGTGAAAATACGGAGATGACTGGGGCAAAGTCGCCTACAGCCGTACGTGTACTTTCTGAGTGAATAAAGGCAAGGGTTTTCATTTTATTCTGCTTATCATTTGAATAATTTGATCATAGCCTAGCAAACAACCCTGTTCGATAGGCTAGATGAGTTTCAGTGTTGTAAAATTAGGATGCTTGATCTACATCTGAGCTCTTTTGAGCAAGAAATTTAATTTCTGGATTAGGCTTAAAGCAAAGCCATTTATTTTTCATCCATTGCTCAACTTTGTCTTTGCCCAAAATTGCCAACAAATTATTGAGTAATGAAAATTTTGCAGTTTTATCAAAGTAATAGACTGTAACACGAACATTTCGATCAATGTCATCATTTAAGCTAAAGATATCTATAATATAATCCTTGTCCGAGGTATCTAGTGAATGCCCCCAAATGCTAATATGCATTTTTGGGTTTAACTCTGAGCGTAATTTCCTCAATGCCTCTTTCTTGGCAGTAGAACTAAAGCTATTTGGACGTTGGAATTCACTATCAGGTAAATCCTTTTTAAGATCATAATTTTTATGACGTCTTTTAGATTCTTTAATAAAGTTATCTAAAAATAAATAATGCGTATCTTTAAAAAGTTTCTGATGATATTTAGTGAATCCATAAGCTTTTATTTTCTTTAAGGACTCATCCTCTAAATCAGAAACACCCAAAACAATATTTTGATACTCCCCGCAACTACCATGTAAGTACTCTACATCAACAGAATCATGGAGACGTTGATAGGTATTTGTGTAGTTAAAAGAGAAAATTTTATCAGGATAAGACCACTCAGCATCAATTTCTATCATCTTACTTCGAGATAATTGACCAACAATAATTTCTAAATATAAGTTAAAAATTTCAATAAACCTCTCTAATTCTGTATGCAGAAATGTCATAAACTCAGTAGAACAAAAGCCATTTTTAACATTCTTTCCATGACAAAAATTCATATTAAGATTAAAAGGAATAATTGCTCCTTCATTTTTAGTTGTAAAGTTAAAGAAGTTTAGGGTTTCCAAATCCTTTATCTTTATTTTTAAATAATCTTTTCCTCGCATATTTATATAGTTTATTATTTTATTTGGATGATCCATTGACTCTAGATCAACTATACAACGAGCCACTACAACCAAAACTTCTTCAATTTTCTGTTCAAAATCAATCCAAGTTTTTATTTCCTCAACATGATTTTTAAAATATTGATACCAACAATTTAACTCTAAACGGTATTGAAGTTCTAAAACATCTTTTGCACAAATTTCAACACTTTCAGTTAAATAAAACTCTTTTGTCTTTTCTATAAACTTTGAATCGCGTGTTTTATAGAACAACTCATCAAATGTCATATCGTGTGGTGGCGATGCTATACCCTCACGTTTCTGAAAAGTTTTTTCTAATAAATTAAGCCATTCATCAATACTCTTTTCTGCTAAATTTTTGGGCAGGCCACCTGTATCCTTTTCTGCAATTACTCCCATTACATCCATAAAATGATCGTACTTCGTCGGCAAATAATGCGACAAATCAAAACCGTTCCCAACAATCAAAATATTCATTTTTATAAAACCCCAAAAAGCAAAAAAGCGCATCAACCGATACGCTTTTTATGAGGCAGACTCGCCTAAAGTTCAACCATAAATCAAAGATTTATTATGAGCATTTTGCTGTTTGGAAGTTCTTGGTGTTTTTACCGCGCGCACATTGGTAAGAGGTTTTCGTCGCAGTTTTTTCCCAGTCGCCACCAACCAATTTAAAGTTATACACGGTACGCACCGACTTTACCGAATCATCTAACAACCCTGTTTCTGTCACTTTGACTTCTGCCGCAGTCGGGGACTCAACTGTATTAAAGTATTGACGGATCTCAACCGTAGCTAGCTCATTACGCAAATCTGGACGCTCTTTGAGTACCTGAGCCAACGGTGTATCTGACGAACCGACTTTATTTACTAACTCTTTCGTCGTCGCACAGCCTGACAATAATCCCACACATACGGCTGAAGCTAAAATAAGACGCAACATAAATCCCACCCAAAATTCATTATTTATCAGTCCATCATGCCTTTTTTGTGACCATTACACTATTTAGCAAATGTAATTCAGTCCCATCAACCATAAAAAAAGCGCATCACGATGAATGCGCTTTTGAAACCCAATTCGAACTTAAAGGTCGAATAATTTACCTGGGTTCATAATGCCGTTTGGATCGAAAACTTGCTTCAATGCCTTCATATATTCAATCTCTTCCGCCGAACGGGTGTAATCAAGATATGGCTTTTTGGTCATACCGACACCGTGCTCAGCAGAAATTGAACCGTCGTATTTTTTCACGGTTTCAAAGACATATTTATTCACCACCTGACATTTGGCAAAGAACTCATCCTTGCTTAAGTCCGCAGGTTTTAAAATATTTAAGTGTAAGTTCCCGTCACCAATATGGCCAAACCAACAGATTTCAAAGTCTGGGTAGTTGCTTGCCACAATCGCATCAATTTCTTTAATAAATGCAGGTACATGCGTAATCAGAACTGAAATATCGTTTTTGTACGGTGTAAATGGTGCAATTGACTCAGAAATGTCTTCACGTAAACGCCATAAGCTTTCCACTTGATCGAGGCTTTGGCTCAACACGCCATCTAGTACCCAACCTTGTTCCATACAGTGCTCAAAAATTTCCATCGCCTTGTCCATAATTGGCTCAAATGGCGCTTCAAATTCTAACAATACATAGAATGGACATTCAGTTTCGAATGGACGTTGCACATGACCATTTGCCAACACTTTTTGCATTGCCAGTTCACCAAAGAACTCAAATGCAGTCAGGTCAATTTTGGCTTGGAAAGCATGCAATACAGGCATTACAGCATCAAAATCAGGTACACCCAATACCATTACTTGAAGGTCTTGCGGTTGGCGTTCCAGTTTGATTTCTGCTTCAGTCACTAAGCCCAGTGTCCCTTCACCACCAATGAACAAATGTTGTAGTGCATAACCCGTTGCGTTTTTGATCATGCCTTTGTTTAGACGCAGCACATCACCCTTACCTGTGACTACAGTTAAACCGAGTACCCAGTTACGCGTCATGCCGTATTTAATGACTTTGATACCGCCAGCATTGGTGCCAATGTTTCCACCAATTTGACTCGAACCCGCAGAAGCAAAATCCACTGGGTAGTACATGCCTTGCTCTTCCGCATAGTTTTGTAGCTGTTCAGTCACCACACCTGCTTGGACACGAACCATACGGTCTGCTGGGAAGAATTCCAAGATTTGGTTCATCTTGTCCATGCTCACCACAATTTCACCATTGGCAGCGACTGCACCGGCAGATAAGCCAGTACGACCACCCGATGGTGTAATTGCAACATTAAACTCATTTGCAAGTTTTACAACCGCTTGCACTTGTTCTGTGCTCGATGGAAAAACGATGACTGACGGGTTTGGATCAAAATGTTTGGTATGATCGCGTCCCCAATTTTCAAGGCTATCCGCATCGGTTTTAATGCGGTTTTCACCTACAATTGCTGTCAATTGGGTCAATAACTCTGGGGTTAAAGCGACTGGAGCATTCATCGTTTTCAGACCTTGCAAGAAGTAAACAAGTTGTTTGTGGCGCTAGGGTTCTATGCAGGGAAAGTGTTTGATTTCAGTCTTTGCATACCCTAAAGCTTAGGCAATTCGTGAGGATTTCAGTAGCAGTGCGCAACTGAGTTATTTTCACGGAGTCATATTATAAGGCATTTTTTCTGTTTCCCGCAGAAAAAGCTGTTTTATTCAGGATACCTTTGAAATGATTAATTTAATTAGACCAAAAAGCCTTTTTTACGCACTATAGCGACTAAAAATACCCAATAGAGTCTGTATAAAGGAAATGTATATCGAGCGCGGTACGTGCTATTATATCGCCACTAAATTTGGCCTTTGTAGCGGAGCCGTAATGAGCCAACATCTTTCACTTCCTAAAGATAAAATTCGTTTCTTGTTGTTAGAAGGCGTTCACCAAAACGCAATCGACACACTAAATGCTGCCGGATACACCAACATCGACTATCGTAAAACTGCGCTTGAGGGTGAAGCGTTGAAAGAAGCGGTTAAAGATGCACATTTCATTGGTATTCGTTCCCGTACACAACTCACTGAAGAAGTGTTTGAAGCTGCGAATAAATTAATCGCGGTCGGTTGTTTCTGTATTGGTACCAACCAAGTGAACTTAAATGCTGCGATGGTTCGTGGTATTCCAGTATTTAACGCACCTTACTCGAATACACGTTCAGTGGCTGAACTTGTACTTGCTGAAGCAATTCTTCTTCTTCGTCGTGTACCTGAAAAATCAACAGATACACATGCAGGTGGTTGGAACAAATCAGCTGTTGGTTCGTTTGAAACGCGTGGTAAAACTTTAGGGATCGTCGGTTACGGTTCAATCGGTTCACAACTTTCTGTGCTTGCTGAAAGCATGGGTATGAAAGTGATCTATTTCGACACAGTGACCAAGTTGCCTTTGGGTAATGCACGTCAAGTCGGTTCTATGGGTGAACTTCTTGCAAATGCTGACGTGGTTTCTTTGCACGTACCAGACGTTCCGTCTACACGCAACTTCTTCGGTAAAGACCAATTTGCACAAATGAAAGAAGGTTCAATCTTCATCAATGCTGCACGTGGTACATGCGTACTTATCGAAGATTTAGCAGATGCCTTGAAATCAGGTCATGTTGCTGGTGCTGCGGTTGACGTATTCCCGAAAGAACCAAAAGCCAATGGTGAAGAGTTCGTTTCTCCACTACGTAACATTCCAAACGTGATCTTAACCCCTCACGTGGGTGGTTCAACCATGGAAGCGCAAGCGAACATTGGTTTAGAAGTGGCTGAGAAATTTGTTTCTTATTCAGATAAAGGCATGACTTTATCTGCAGTAAACTTCCCAGAAATCGCTTTACCATTGACTGAAGGCAAACACCGTTTACTTCACATCCATAAAAACGTGCCAGGCGTGTTGTCAAAAATCAACAACTTGTTTGCTGAGCACGGCATCAACATCTCAGGTCAATCTCTCATGACCAAAGGTGATGTCGGTTACTTGGTGATGGATGTAGACGCAACTGCATCTCAAGAAGCGTTAGATACTCTACAAGACGTTGAAGGCACAATCCGCGTTCGCGTATTGTTCTAATTCAACTATATTTAAAAACCACAGCTGCCAAGCTGTGGTTTTTTTATTTTTGAATACTTGTTAAAATTTTATGTGTAATCTGAGCACATACTCCGCTACTTTTTCCAAGTATTCACTTCCCTATCTAGTATTCTAATAATGCCAAATCTAAAAAGCACTCCCCACCTCCAAGCGACCTTTTTATTGCTAATTGCAATGCTCAGCTTGCAAAGTAGTGGTTCACTGGCCAAAGTCTTGTTCGATCAATTTCCCATTTTAACCGTTTCAGCTATGCGCTTGCTGTTGGGATCAATCATCTTGGCCGTACTGTTTAAAATTTGGCAGATTGACTTTAAGCAAGTTAAATACAAGGCCATCATCAGCTATGGTTTTGCTTTGGCAGGCATGAACCTATTGTTTTATTTATCTATTGCTCGCCTGCCGCTCGGCATTGCAGTGTCGTTTGAGTTTATTGGCCCACTCAGTGTCGCGCTGTTTTATGCCAAACAACGCTTTGACTTTGTTTGGGTCGGGCTAGCTATTTTAGGCTTGGTTTTACTGTTTCCTTTCGACCAAGCAGCTCAACCTTTAGACCTTCTTGGGATTGTATTTGCACTAGGTGCAGGTGCATGTTGGGCACTGTATATCGTGGCGGGACAGCGCCCATCGGGTATTTCAGGCAACCATACCGTATGCTTAGGCATGTTTGTCGGTATGCTGATATTAATGCCGCTCGCTCTGTTCAGTGGTTTACCTACAAATGTCTTTGAACCCTCAAATCTAATTTATTTTATTGCCTTAGCTGTTTTAGCCAGCGCCTTACCGTTTAGTCTGGAAATGATTGCACTGCGCAATTTAACCGCTTTAAGCTTCGGCACGCTCATGAGCCTAGAGCCTGCGATTGCAGCACTATCTGGTTTTGTATTTTTAGGTGAGAAACTGCTGTGGTCTCAGTGGCTTGCCTTGAGTGTCATTATCATGGCATCCATTGGTTGTACATATACCGCGCAAAAAGCACGTCAAATCACACAGTGAAGGTCTTTAGTGATATTTGAATTTAAAAATTAGCATCATGCCTGCGTAGACATTATTTTTAAATTCATGTTGTTGCATTTAAAAAAATTCAGCTGATTTCGCATCCCCATGCAGAGCGAAATCGCTATACTAATCCACCTTCTTAAAATAACAGGTCACCATGACCTGATGCATGCATGATGCCTAATTCTCAACTGATGGCAGTGATGTTCATGGTCTTGTCCATGCTGTCCTATCAAATCAGTGCTTCTTTTGCCAAGCAGTTGATTGCAGTGCTGGATCCCCTCACCGTGGTGACCCTTAGACTGTGCTTTGCCGCAATTTTAATTGTGCTGATGTTCCGCTCATGGAGCATTATCAAACGCCTACCGCATTTAAAATGGAAAGATTTACTCAGCTATACAGCAGCTTTATGCCTCATGAATATTTTATTTTACGCTTCGCTAGGTAGACTTCCTCAAGGTATTGCCGTCGGTTTAGAGTTCTTAGGTCCTCTGACTTTGGCACTACTGTCGATCAAGCAACAACGTGATTATATTTGGGTCGGATTGGCCATTTTAGGCATTGCACTCATGGTGCCGTGGCATCAAGCTAACGCCAGTAATTTTTCTTTCTTAGGCGCAGTATTTGCAATGTCGGCAGGAGCCTGCTGGGCACTGTATATCTATTTTGGGCAAAAAGTCGTCCGTCAAAATATCGGCATGCATGCTCTCAGTATTGCAATTGTGATGTCAGCTTTATTGCTGTTACCCATCAGTGCCTCACATAATCCAACAGCCTTGATGCAAACCGAATATTGGCCCAAAGCCTTATTGATTGCCCTATTGGCAACCGCAATTCCCTACGCCCTAGACCTCATGGCCTTAAAACGCTTGAGTAAACTCAGCTACGGTACTCTTTCCAGTTTATCCCCTGCCTTAGCCGCTTTGGCTGGTTGGTTGTTACTCAAAGAACAAATTAGCCTGTGGCAAACCTTAGCGTTGCTTTGCATTATGGTGGCCTCTGTCGGCGTGACATTTAGAGCTAAATCTGATACAGATGAAAGTGTCTAAATCAGCAAAGATCACAATCGTACTTTATTTGAAAACAACCTTAGACCAAGCTGTCTTTGTCGATTTTTTTATATTTTCTATATTCACGCCGATATTGCTCCGCAAGTGTTATCTTCTGCGTGTCAGCTAAAATTTTTCCGGCTTGCTGAAAGAAACCATGTTCCTCTTCTTGTAAGTGATGATGTACAGTTTCCGATAGTTTTTTTGCAATTGCCAACCAACTTGGATTTGAGAACGCTGTCTCGGTCAGTTGTTCCAATAGCTCATCCATTTTATGGTGCTCTGCCAAAGCATGACGGGTAATGTTGAGGCCTGAATCGGTCATCATTAAAGGAATATAAAAATAACGATCTTCTGCAACAGCATGAGCAAATAATTCATTTTTGAGGCGCTCAAATAGCTCACGGCGTTCTGGCGTATCGCCCGAGGTACTTAACAATTGTTCTGCCAAATCGCGTTGTATGACATGACTTTCTCTTAAAGCTTCAAATATATTCATTCTATGCTCCAGTCCAATTCAAGCTAAAACATCTCTTTTTTTTTGCAAAGAATCTCTACACAGCGTTAAGCACGCTCTATTGATCTTAAACAAAAAAAATGAAAAGTCAGGTCATGGTCTGCACGCTTTTTGTAATAAAAGTTTGAATGAATCTGCTGTGTCTTTACATAAAGAACATTTGATAGCTGAGCCTTAAAATCAGAATCGTAACTAAGATGAGGAATAAAATACGGATAAAGCCACTACCATATTTCAGCGCCATTTTTACACCACAAATTGATCCGATCATATTCGCCACCGCCATGAAACCACCAACGACAAAGAGCACATGACCCGAGGGAATAAAGAAGCTCAAAGCAGCTAAATTGGTCATTACGTTACCAATTTTAGCCAGTGCTGCTGCATGTAAAAAGTCGACCCGTAAATATCGGATAAAATAGAAAATAAAGAAGCTACCCGTACCAGGGCCAAACAGGCCATCATAAAAACCAATGGCTAGGCTACCAACACCTGCTAAAAGCAAAATTTTCGGTGTAACCTGTTGTGCCATATGGACTTGTCCAAATTGCTTTTTCATGAGGGTATATACTGCCATCACAATCAGCATGACCAAGACAAAAGGCTGTAAAATTTCTTTCGGAATCATCGCAACACTGGCAGCACCACCAAATGAGCTGATCGCTGCACAAACTGCGACTACTGCTAAAAGTTTCCATTCAAAGCGGACTTTACGTGCAAAAGAGACTGCGGAAGTCGCTGTTCCCACGACTGCCGCCAATTTGTTAGTGCCAAATAAAGTTGCAGGCGCCATAGAAGTAAAAGCATTCATCAGGGCTGGAATTTGGATCAGCCCGCCACCACCAACAGCAGCATCAATTGCCCCTGCACAAAAGGCAAAAAAGATCAGACTGATAATAATGTCAATATCCACACCCTTTCCTTTTTACCAAGTGATATATTTTAATTATAGATTTAAAACACGTTTAGGAACCAATCTTTTCTTCTCGGTAATTTCAGCCAAACCTAAGCATTTTTCTCCATCGAAAACCAAGACCTGTGCTTCTGCTGTATGCTCAATATTACTTTCCATACCGCGACTGAAGTATTCACTGCGCCCTTCTGGAACTTGTACTTTTGGGAAATGATCTACAGGAGCATACACAGGTAACAACAGTGCTTCACGCTCTTGTTCAGACAAACTTTCTAAATACTCGATGCTATAGCTTGGAATCAGATCAAAATGACCCGTTTTAATGCGGTGTAAATAAGTCAAATGACCATAAGTACCCAATGCTTTCGCAATATCTTCGCCTAAAACACGAATATATGTGCCTTTGGAACAAGTAATATCAAGGGTTAAGCTTTCTGCTGTGAATGAAAGCAACTCAATCGCATAAATCGTAATCGGGCGTGACTCACGCTCAATCTCAATTCCTTTACGAGCTAACTCATATAAAGGACGCCCATCTTTCTTCAAAGCGGAATACATCGGTGGTACTTGCTGAATATCACCCATAAATTGAGCCAAAATGGCTTCAATCAGCTCTTCGCTTAACTCAGGTACAACCTGCTCTAACAGCCGTTCGCCCTCCACATCACCTGTGGTGGTACTGTGACCTAGTTGGATTGTAGTTTGATAGCGCTTCACAGAGTCCAACAAAAAGTGCGAAAACTTGGTTGCCTCACCCAAACAAATCGGCAACAGTCCCGACGCTAATGGATCAAGTGCTCCTGTATGCCCTGCCTTTTGCGCACGGTACAACCAACGTACTTTTTGCAGTGCCGCATTTGAACTCAGCCCCAGAGGTTTATTCAATAAAAATACCCCATTGACTGCACGGCGCTGGATTTTTGAAGTAGATGATTTCATAACATACACATGTCTTAAAGCTGTCGTCATACTATCAACCGTTCATCAGTTTTTACAACTTTTCTGTTGTTTATTTGCATTCTCATTGCAAAATAAAACATGTTCAGTCATATGAACATCATAAAAAATACAATATGGACGTTTAGGCATAGGATATGCAAAAAAAGAAATTATGGTTGCTCTTCGCAGTCATCGTTATTGTCGTGCTTAGCTTTTTAATTTGGCTTGCGCCAAATGCTACAGATGGCTCAAGCAACGAGCAAAGCACCATGCGCTCATCAGGACATGATATGAGTGCAGCATTGACCAAATCAGGATTACAATCCTCCACAGCACTCCCTTTTGTAAGCAATAGCCAGCAAGACACTGAAGTGAATTGCCAACTTGCACTCGATCCAAGTAATCATTTGATTGTGAATGAGCAAACACGAAATTGCTTTGAATATTTTATTACCCAGTACGGTGAAAAAAATATTGACCAAATTAAACAAGATTTTAAAGCCTATATAGAGCAAGGCTATAAGGAACCTGCTTTAAAACAGATCTTAGACCTCTGGAGCCGCTATCTAAACTACCGTGTGCAACTGGGCAGCTTAAAAGAGCCAAGTCTAAGTAAAGAAGACCCTGAATATTACCGTAAGATTTTTGGTCTCATGAAAAACTTGCGTAGCCAGTTTTTTTCAGACTATGAAATTGAAGGCTTATTTGGTGCTGAAAATATCTACCATGAGTACACCTTAAATCGCATGAGCATCATGGCAGATAAATCATTAAACGAAGTACAAAAAGCACAAAAACTGAAGGAATTATTTGCCCAACTGCCAGAAGATTGGAAAGAGAATTTAGAACAACTTTCTAAACTCGAAGATTTGCGCAAACTCACTTCAGAGATTAAAGCCCGTGGCGGGTCTGTAGAAGAGCTACGTCAAATGCGCATCAATCTGGTCGGTGTGGAAGCTACAGGACGGCTCGAGCAACTTGACCAAGATCGCGGTAACTGGAAATCTCGGGTCAATAGTTACTTAGAAAAACGTGATGGTATTTTAAAAAGTAACATGAGCCAAAGTGCTCAACAGCAAGCCATCCAACAACTTCGAGATCAACAATTTAGCAATTCCCAAGAACAACTTCGACTAGGAGCATTTGAAACCACTCATGATTCAGGGGGAAAACTCCCTTACGCAGAATAAATCTGTACGGCACGACTTTTTTCAGGATGAAAAAAATGTTTAAAACGAAAATAATGAAACAAACAATGACACTACTCAGCTTGGTTGCAGGTATTGGACTCGGCTCAACAACAGCAAACGCAGGTCTACAAACGGTAACGGCAACCGTAAAAAGTACCTATGCACAAACAAAATATCCCCTCCTCTTTACTCACGGGATGTTTGGTTTTAGTCGTGTGGGCGTTGCAGAATTTGGGCTTGATTATTGGTATCAAATTTTACCCGATTTAGCTCGAAATGGCGCAACGACTTTTGCTGCACAAATTTCACCGCTTGAATCGACTGAAGTACGTGGTGAACAACTGCTACAACAAGTTGAAGAAGTGATTGCCATTACTGGAAAAGACAAGGTTAATTTGATTGGGCATAGTCATGGTGGGCCTACCATCCGCTATATTGAGGCAGTCAAACCGCAATATGTAGCATCTCTTACAGGTGTTGGAGCAACTTTCCGTGGTTCGAAAGTAGCAGATAAACTTCTTGCCAATGAAGGTGGAACACAACTGCTCAGTCTTGCTGCGGATTATATTATTGGTCCATTAATTGCCTATGGTCAAAACAATCCATCATTAAAAAGCAACTTAACCGCATCACTGACATCTATTAGTGAACAAGGGTCTAGTACTTTTAATCAAACATACCCAACCACAGCACTTGCCTCAGACTGTAATAAGAGTGGTGCAACTTCAAGTAATGGCGTGTATTACTACTCTTGGACTGGTACTTCACAAGTCACCAATATTTTAGATGTCGCAGATAGTGCAATCTCACTATTAGGACCTTTAGCATATGGTAATTTAGACAATGATGGGCTGGTATCCCGTTGTAATACACACTTTGGTAAAGTCATTCGTGATGATTATGATTGGAATCATTTAGATGAAGTCAACCAAGTGATGGGTTTACGCGGCCTATTTAGCTCCGACCCTGTCGATGTTTACCGTCAACATGCCAATCGTTTAAAACTTCAAGGTCTTTAATTATATGCTTCTCTTCAAACCCCATGCGTTTTGAAGAGAAGCGCTTTATGAATTATCCAGTTACAAATTGTACTTAATTTAATCGGATTTCTTCCCGCTGTGACAGCGCACATTTTATACTCATCTTGACAACTTAAATTGTCGCCAAAAAAATAAAAAATGAGGATGATCAATGAAATATGGACTATTGATAGCTGGACTGCTATCGACCTACGCACTGACCGCAACACAAACTCATGCGGCTGCTTCGCAAATTAAATCAAGCTATGTTGCCTCTAGCTACGCAAAGACCAAATATCCTTTAGTCTTTGCACATGGCATGGGAGGTTGGATTCGTGCAGGTACGGATGAGCTGGGTGTGGATTATTGGTATCAAATCTTGCCTGACCTAGCCCGTAACGGTGCAAATGTATGGGCAACACGGGTTTCTCCATTTAACACGTCTGAGGTTCGTGGCGAGCAACTACTGCAACAAGTTGATGAAGTTTTAGCCATTACAGGCGCCGCTAAAGTTAATTTGCTTGGTCATAGCCATGGTGGGCATAGCATTGCCTATGTCTCCAATGTTGCTTCCAATAAAATTGCTTCAGCAACGGCTATTTCCAGCCCTTTAAAAGGCTCTCCTGTTGCAGATCTGATTATTTCTGCACAAGGAACCCCATTGGAACAGCCATTGGTGGCGCTGATTAATTTTGGATCTAAGGCGATTGTATGGGCACAGCAACAAGACCCTAACTCTCTACCACATGACGCACTTGGTGCAGGAAAAAGTTTAAGTCAAGCAGGATCAAAAGCATTTTCACAAAAATATGCTTTAGGTATGCCAAAAACAAGCTGTGGCGAAGGTACGGCCATGGAGAAAGGAATTTACTTCTATTCTTTTTCGGGGAACTCAACATTAACCAACATTCTTGATCCAGACTCATTATTAGGTGCAACAGGTTTACTCATGCAAGCACCAAATGATAACGATGGCTTGGTCTCACGCTGTAGTGCAAAGTATGGCAAAACAGTTCGCGATAACTATAACTGGAACCATTTAGATGTCATTAACCAGTTCTTTGGTTTACGTTCTATTTTTGCTCCAGACCCTGTTGATGTCTATCGTCAACATGCTAATCGCTTAAAACTTCAAGGACTGTAACACTTAAACATAAAAAATGCGCCTAATGGCGCATTTTTTAGCAAATAAGCAAAGTTAAAATTAACCTTGTTTACGTGCTGGTAACTTTTCACGAATACGTGCAGCTTTACCAGACAACTCACGTAGGTAGTAAAGTTTAGCACGGCGAACGTCACCACGACGTTTCACTTCGATTTTAGCAACGATTGGAGAGTGAGTTTGGAATACACGCTCAACACCAACACCGCTTGAAATTTTACGTACTGTGAACGCAGAGTTCAAACCACGATTTTTCTTCGCAATTACAACACCTTCAAATGCCTGAAGACGCTCACGGTCACCCTCTTTTACTTTAACCTGAACGATTACTGTATCGCCTGGTGCAAAAGCTGGGATGTCTTGTTTAAGCTGTGCATTTTCTACAGCTTGTACTAAAGGATGCTTACCGCTCATGGGGTATCTCCAATATGTGTGGGTCAGAAGAGGTCTGAGATCCACTGGGTATAGAGGCTAAAACGCATAGACCCGATTAGCTTTCTCTTTATGCCTGACCACTTCAATGCATAAAGAGCCTATTAAAAGGATACTTTTATTGAGTATCCAAATCTTTTAGCCATTTCTTTTGCTGCTTGCTCAACTCAACATTCTCCACCAACTCAGGTCGGCGTGCTTTGGTTCGTTGATAACGCTGCAAAAACCGCCATTTCTCAATATTGGCATGATGTCCCGACTTTAAGACTTCAGGGACATCCAAACCTTCAAAATGGTCTGGCTTGGTATATTGTGGGCAATCCAAAAGACCATCCACAAATGAGTCTTGCACATGAGACTGTTCATCAGACATTGCACCCGGAAGTCTCCGAATAATACTGTCCAATAAAACCATCGCAGGAAGCTCTCCACCTGACAAAACGTAATCCCCTATGGACCATTCCTGATCTACATATTTTTGGATCAGACGCTCATCAACCCCTTCGTAACGACCACACAACACAATCAATCCATCATAGTCGACAAACTGTTGTACCGCATGCTCATTTAAGGTGTTTCCTTGCGGTGACATATACACCACAGGAACATGAACTGCACCTGCTTGCACTGCAAGCTCTTTGGCATGTTGAATCGCTTTCGCCAAAGGCTCAGCCATCATCACCATACCTGGACCACCACCAAAGGGACGTTCATCCACTCGTTTGTAGTTGCCCTCAGCATAATCACGAGGATTAATACAAGTCACTTGTACTAAATCACTTTTTGCTGCACGCCCGCTAATACCGTAGGCTGTAATCGCTTCAAACATTTCAGGAAAAAGCGTAATGACTGCAAAAAACATCGCAGACCCCCGTATTTCCAAAAATAGTTAGTAATCCACGCCCCAATTAACGTAGATACGACCAGCTTCGAGATCAACGCGTTGTACCACATCTTTATGCCATGGGATCATGCGCTCTTCGCGATCAATGCTGTCTGGTGTTGCGTGAACCACCATGACATCATTCGCTCCAGTCTCAAACAGCTCATGGATTTTACCGAGATTTACTTCTTGTTCCTCATCATCCAAACCTAACACTGTTAGGCCTTTCAAATCAGACCAGTAAAACTCATCCACGCCAGCTTGAGGTAATTGCGCTTTTGAAATCCATACATTTGCACCAACTAGGTTATCTGCTGCAGTGCGATCAATCACACCTTTCAACGCAACAACCAAGCCTTTGCCATGTGGTTTCCAACGTTTTACATCAACTGTTTGCCAACCTTCTTTGGTCTCAATATACCAAGGAAGATAGTCAAAAATGTTGCTCATAGGTTCTGTATTGGAATAGATCCAGAGCCACCCATTTAATCCATATGCTGAACGCAACTGTCCAATCTGAATACGATCTTCAGGAACATTCTGTGTTGGTGTCATGGGCTACCTACTACTTAATCAAAAATTATGCAGTAGCTGCAGCTTTCTTAGCTTGAGCAGCTAAAGAAGCAACACGTTCAGATGGTTGAGCACCTTGAGCAACCCAGTGCGCAAAACGGTCAGCATCTAAACGAAGTTTTTCTGCTTTACCTTGAGCTGTTGGGTTGAAGAAACCAATGCGTTCGATGAAACGACCGTCACGTGCATTACGGCTATCAGTTACAATAACTTGATAGAACGGACGTTTTTTAGCACCACCGCGTGCTAGACGAATAACTACCATGATACAACCTTATAGTTTTTACGGATTATCCCTGTATCGACCACCGATACATTTCAAACCCCTTTCATAGAGGGCAGTATTTTACGTTATCTTTAGAGCGAAAGAAAGATCAAAATTTGTTTATCCACAATTTTGAATTTGGGATTTACCTAATGTCTAGTGTCCCAAGAAGATTGGTTGCTTAGGTTTCCAGCATCACAATCACTGCCCTTTTGCCAAAACTTAAATCCGTCTTGGTTTAAACAAATCTCACCATTGTTTTTTTGAACTGTCGAACTATTTGGCTCTGCTTTTAATAAATACCCTTGATTATCCGCATCAATCGCTAAATTTAAAGTATATTCACCACTATTTGGATATGTAGCTGAAATACCAAGACCTGCTAAAGTTGCTCCAGTATAACTATGATTTACAGATTTATAGCTCTGTAAACGCTGGGCAATATTCATCATTTGAGCTTGAACATCCACACGATTTGTTTTTACTCTATAAGATGTATAAGAGGGATAAGCTATAGCGGCTAGAATTGCAATAATCGCAACAACGATCATGAGTTCAATTAATGTCAGGCCAGCATATTTACCATTTTTCATAATTATCCTCTCCACATCCTTCATAATCTTTTACCATATCAGCTGTACGTGTCATACAACGTATACCCGTACTAGTAAGTAATAGATCATAATTCTTAGGCTGTTTTAATGTCGTACCGCCATCTTCAGTAACCCTCTCAACTTTTATTGCCCAGTTTAAACCTAAAACTGTAGAAGAATTATCAGATAAGCTATCCTTTACTTCCAGATCAACAACCGTTAGCTTATATTTCGCATCACTTTCATCACTGCCAACAGGTAAATAGAGCTCACCCTTTGCATTATCATAACTTGGGTAAATATAAGTTGCGTCAAACCCCTTATAACTAAAATTCTTATTCTTAAAACGCTCCAATTCACTGGCTATTTTCAAAGCTTCTTGCTTCGCCATGGCTAAGTCTTTTTTTTGAATATAGGCTTGATAACTAGGCACAGTAATCGCAGCAAAAACTGCGATTATTACCAGAACGATCATCAATTCAATTAAAGTAAAACCCAATTCTTTTTTCATAAGCTTTACCTACTGTGTCTCATACCAGCGCATTTGTTTTAATCTTGAGCTATTATCAAACAACTGGCACTCTGGTTTATTTTTATTTGCAGATAACTCACAATCTTTCGGATCTCGATTGACAACCAATCCAAGTGTACCATCCTGATTTAAATAGCCTTGACCAACACCAGTACCTAAAATCCCTCCACCGAGTTTCACTCGATTCGGTTCAGTAGTTGCGGCAAGATAAAAGCTACAACGCCCTGTAGGTAAGCAAAATTGATATAAATATGAGTCACCTTTTACACCTGCACCGCAGTTACCACCAATACCAACCCCATCTCGATGATACACATTCGCATATAACATTGAATCTAAAGCATAAAGACCGTTCATACCTTTATATTCACCATTATTATTTGAGTAATAATATTTCCACCCTGCTTTAAAGCCATTAGTATCACTATGTTGTACACCAGTAGCTAAGTTCAATACTTCTAAATTTAGATTTTCAGAGTCTAGGGTCACATCATCATCAAATAAAGTTGATTTTGCGACATCATTATCAAATGCAACAAAAAGCCCATCTCTAGCACTTGCAGTATTTGAATTTGCTAAACCTGCTAATGGCGAACTTCTATTTCCTGAGCTAAAGGCAACTGCGGCAAAATATTTCCCACCTGAAAGATGAATCGAAACACTCGGCATATCATAAAAGCGCGGTTTTAATTGATCCTCAGGGGCTTCTTTAAATAAGGTCACCACACGTGGTGAAAAAACGTCTGCATCTTTTGCATTATTTATATCCACACGGAAACCTTGCCCTCCTAAGTCACCAAAATACAAATGATCAGCCAAACCATCACTATCTCTATCTAAAATATTAATTTGAGATACAACGCTGTAGTTCAAATCAGTATTAATCGTTTGTTGTGTCGCACCTGTTCTAGCTTCTGAACTAGTCCACCAGAGTAGTTCCCCTGTCATTGCATCAAACATATAAACGCCGTTCCCTAAAGATGATGTTGGATTCGCAGCAGGATCTTCATAAATCGGATCATACCCACCGCCTACAAACATCACCAAGCGCTTTTCACCATTCCAATTCACATGCGTAATTGTTGGTTTAGACCAGCTTTGTCCCATGCGCTGTAAAGCTTCTGACGCATTTTCTGCTTTAGGGTTTATAACAAACATTAATTTTGGCCGTTGTGTGGCAGATGCAGGATTAGATTCATCTAACTTAGCTTTCAATACATAAGTTAAATCTAAACCATAATAACTATACCCCCCCATTCGTAAACCACCATAAATCCATTGCAATCCTTTAATGGTCTGATCGTTTTCTTCATCATCTTTATTAAGGAGTCGACCTGAATCTTGTACCGTCAACGTCCCATCCGCTTTGGAAACATATTTTGTATATGCAGTCCAAGGTGCATCTACCCCATAAAAAAGATTATTCTTTCCACCTGTAGAACTTGACTCTGGCAAAAATGCAACCTTCTGTCTTTCCATAATTTCATTTGGAATAAAGGCAAATACCTCTTTTCCTGCGCTATCAACAACATGCAAAATGCCTTGAGTTGAACCAAACAGAAGGTAATCTTTTCTTTTTTCCGTTTTAATTTGGTTATTTTTATCTAGATACACTCGCCCTTCTTGTGTTAGTTGAATTGGAGTTGAATGCATTACACTCCCTAACTGTCTTAACTCAGGCTTTTCAGTCAAACGATCACGTGACACATTTTCCCCAATTGGTACATTATATCCCAATACATTAAGCCAATAATTTTTGTCAGGATCATTCTTCAACAGCCCAGAATCATCGGTATTATTTGTTTCACTAAATAATGAATCTAAACTGACTTCAACTAAATTATTAGATTGGGAAACAACCGTATAAGGTGTTGTGGTTCCTTCAATTGCTCTATTAGTAAATACCTTACGCTGCGTAAATTGCACCTCATCTTCTATACCCGTCCTTAGTGGCAAACGACTAACAACACCATCCCCCCAAAGTCCGACAGCAGTCCTATCAATAGAGCCATCACTCTTAATTAATTTAATTGTATTATCGGCATTATATAATTGACCATTGAAAATATTATATTTGTTTAAGTTGCCCACCCATAACTGAGTGCTTTCTTGAGGTTTTGGAATAAACGAAGAATAATAAGCATATGGTAATACTGTCGTTGGATTTAAACTATCCACAGGGATAGTCGGACTACCTGTGACAACAGGATCAAATTCTGGTTTTACTTCATCTAAGAACTTCACAATACTTGTAATAATATCATCCGAAGATTGGGCTGAATAAAATCCACCTTCACCAAATCCACCAACATTTGGTAGGGAGGTGTGTGAGCGCGCACCCCAGTTACATGCATTTCGCGCGTCAACCTTATCAACTGGAATTTTTGAACAATTATAATACTCTCTGAGAGTCCCCTTAGCATCTGTTAAAGAGCGAATCACACGGTCAACTTCGGGTTTATCTAAGTCAGCCTGCTTATCAACATCAAAAACCGAACCAAAGCCCACCACAGCTGTTTTAATTTCCATGCCTTTTGGGTTACTTGTTTTACTTCGTAAGGCTTTCGCAAACTCGCCTACAGCTGGCATACCATGACCAGCTTGTGACCCATTTGGTAAAGTTCCTGTTAAAGGAATACTAAAACTTGAACCATTAGTACCTAAAGCAGCTTTCATTAACGGCTCAGGCACTGGCGAACTGTTCGGTTCACCATCTGTTAAAAAGTAAATACCTTGTCCATTACATTGGGTGCTTGTTGTTGATAATGGACTAATATAGTTTGTACTGGTTTTAGAAGAGGTTACTGATTTCGAGAATCCACTATAACCCAGATTAGCCGCAGTTGAAGTTGTACTTTGCACTAGACAAGTTCTTACTGGTGACCAGCCTAATGCACATTGCTGGGTACTCCATCCACTTGAACCAATAACAGTGCCAAGATTACCATTATATGAATTGCACGAAAATCCAGACCAACCCGCACATTTTGAAAATACTGTTCGCCCCCAACCATCTGTTCCAGAACTTACATACTCTTCCCGCATACCTGTAATAGTCGTTGTAGTATTTGTTCCTAACATATAAGCACCAACTTCTGCATATGCATTTGCAGTTGGAGTACCATTAGAGCCACGTAAATCTGCAACAGCTGTTTTTATAAGATTTTTTTGAGTTGTATTTAAAAGAGCTGCTGGTACCAACATTTTGCCAGAAGAGCCGTCCGCACTGGTATAGACATTATCACTTTCACTTTGTGCTGAGAAATTACCAACACCGATAGATACACGTGTAGGATCTATTAGATTACTGTCCAATAAAGCAAAAATTGCATCTTTGAGGCGCGTCAAACGATCATAATAAATCTTGCCACTAATCGTTACATCCTTAAAGTAAAAACACTCATTATTATTATTACAATTTTGGGCATTACCATTACTATTAAATCTTCGAGCTGTATAATCATCTACGTTCGGGGTAGTTGCTATACCATGGTTACATTGTCCTCTGTCAGTACTACCATTAATATCCACACAGGTGTACCAAGTATAGTTATTATTTAATCGAGCACTTCGTTTAAAGTAATAACGTCTTTCATCTCCGCCACCAACCTCACAATAGCTTCGCGTATAGGAAGGGGTTGTCACTGATGAAACACTTCCTGTTGTTACTGTCCCTGTAGACCCACTTGGAATATCACATGCACTACTACCAACTTGACCAACTGACATACTCCCTGAAGTATCCAACATGAGTGAAATTGTTGTTTTTCCATTCGTAGAATTTGAATAAATTTCTATATCACTGGCATGTGTAACACTTTGGCAGACGATTAGTGTCATACTCATAGATACCATGCTAGCAAGTGCCGTATAGCTATACTTTTTCATTTTATTACTCCTCAACACCCTAGCACTTATGACTTCAGCTTAGGTTGTGCACCAACCTTATAGTCTGCATGTTGAATATTGAAAGGAATATTCAACTCTTGAAAACATTCTTTAACCGTAGAGGCTCTGTGTTTAAAACACTCTTGAATTTCAGCGTCCGATGCATCAGCAAAGCTAGGTAATACAGAAACAACCGTTGCTGAAATATCATTTAAAGTTGCTGGTGTTTCATTCGCCCCAACACTTGAACCTAAAGGTAAATTTGACAATGGTGATGAATTACTTTGATTTGTTTTCTTTAAATATACTTGCGATAGAATGGCTGAACGTCCAGTAGCAAACTCATTCGCTTTACAAAACCCACCAACACCATTTTTCGTAATCCCACCTGATGAATCAATGACACTAGCATTGCTCATAGAAAAAAATTGGCTTTGCGATGCTCTATAACAAAAAACCAACTCATCTGAAGCATTTTCACTCATGTCAAAATAATAATACATTCCATCACTTGCTAACTGACGCTTAACCTGAGAAGGATCCTCCAAGTTAAATAGTGCAGAATTACTACTTTCTAATAACAAAGACTGGATTTGACTATTTGTTGCTAGTTTTAAGCCCAAAATACCTGAACGAATCGCGAATGTACCAATTAAAGTGACGAGCACCAAAATAACAAGTACAATAATCAAAGCTGAACCTAATTGCTTTTTCATCATTCTGCTCCCAAAGTATTTCTTAGGCCCACAAACTGAGTAATTGCTTGTCTAAGATATTTGCCATTATTTGCATTATCTTTCAATTCAACTGGTTGACCTGCAATTGTATATTCAGTTCTGGTATTCATTGAAGCATCTGTACCAATGGATTGGGCCGAAGTAACCAATAACCCCAACTCAATTCCAACAACATTGATATAGACGCTTTCATCTACAATAGATGTTGGCATTAATGAATTTCTATAAACATTTATTGTCGTATAACGTAAATTTCCATCAGGATTCTTAACCAACAAACGGACTTTAAAAGCATCTACATTTTGGATAATAAGCTGACCATTCTCGCCTAGTCCTACGACACTATTGGAGCTATCCACATAATACCCTGCATCACAATACAGTCCAAAACGGCCCAAACTCCCTTGGATTTGCTGATTATTTGGCAATCTATCTAAGTAGTAACGATAAACATACGTCCTACCAGCAACCATTGCAGCTCCTTCACAATCAAATTGATCATCGCCTCTGACATCAGGCATAAATTGCATTGTAATTTGATCACTCTCATCCTCTTTAGTCGCATCCTCACTGATTCCTTGAGTTGTTAGAAGATCCTCCGTATCATCTCTAACATTTTCAGGTAAATTATCACTTACAAAAACAATACCCGAACCGACCAGCTTATTATTTACTCTCTGTGCTGAAGGCGTATTGAGATTTGCATGCCGTAAATCTTGCGTAAGCATTGATAACCCAAAGTTAGCATTTTGTTGTATGTCCCCCATGCTAGTTTGAAAACCCATTGATCTTTGTGCATTCAAGAAAACAGCTAAGCCAGCAGCAACGATTAATAACCCTAATACCAATGCAACCATTAACTCCAATAAAGTTAAACCTTGTTGGGCAGATTTACTCATAGTTATAAACCTCCATGATTACGCATTGTGCATTTGGTTCATAAGATGTTCCATTGGTACATGCCGCACTTTCATCGCTTGAAGCGTCGGAGGAAGATGAAGTGCTAGATGCATCAGTTGCTTCCGTTTTACCCCAAGCAACATATATACACTTACGCCTAAAGGTATTATTAACGCCCTGACAATCTAAAATATTAATCGCCATACCTTGCTGTTCGGCCCTTTCTTCAACTTGGGCATATTCAAAATGCGCCATATCTGTTGGATTGCAATATCGCGTCTCATCGCAAGCAGCAGGAGTATTTGATGAAGGTTCATAAGATAACAATCCTTCCCTATTCATACGCATACGCTCTGATAAGTCTCTTGCTAAGTTCATTGCTTGTACGTTTTGCCCTGCTTCTTCACTAGCTGAAATTGCTCGAACCTGCAAAGCAATAAAACCTAGAACTGCAACACCAAGTAAAAGTAAAGCAACCATGACTTCAACTAAGCCCACGCCAGTTTGAGTTTTTTTTATCATTTTCATTTTTCTCATCAAGCACAACTTGTAGCGGTCTTGTCATAGATAACAGAACCATTCTTATTAAAACGAATCACTGCTCGCAACGCGTTGTCCTTTGCATGTTCCAAAATCACACAATCTGCATCTTCGATTAAATAACCAAAAAAATTATATGTCATAGCATCTGGAGTGGCTGAGCTTACCCAGTTTGTATTTTCAGAAGGTTGCCAATTCTTAAAAGCAGAACCAGCACTAGAAGTCAAAATAATTTGCCTATCCTGCTTTCGAAAAATTGCCTCTGAGCGAGTTTCAATAGCAAGCTGAATAACTTCGTGAGCATCGTTATTGAGTTGGATTCTTCTGACTTGTTGCATAAAAGAAGGAGCTGCCATCGTAGCAATAATTACCATAATCGCAATTGTCACCATCAACTCAATTAAGGTGAATCCTTTATATCTCTTTTGCATACTCCCTCCCCAAGGCAACAAAACTTCACCCTATTTAAAATCATATTCTAATTCTTTACACAACCAACACAATACAGGATAAAAGGCATAAAAAAACAGATGATTGCCAATTTGCAATCATCTGTCAATTTATCAATAAAATTAGAATGTTAACTAATACTCCTTTTAAGCTTGAGTTACCGCAATACGTAACTCTTTTGGCAAACTAAAGGTAATATTTTCTTCACGTCCAGCCAACTCTTGCGGTGGGGTTGCACCCCAATCCTGTAACCGTTGGATGACTTGTTTAATTAAAATCTCAGGTGCAGATGCGCCCGCCGTAACCCCAACTTTAGCAATATTTTCAAACCATGCTTGTTGGAGTTGCTCTGCATTATCAACCAAATAAGCCGATTTACCCATACGCTCTGCAAGCTCACGCAGGCGGTTCGAGTTTGACGAATTTGGTGAGCCAACCACGAGCACCACATCACATTGGGTCGCTAAATCACGCACCGCATCTTGGCGATTTTGAGTCGCATAACAAATATCATCTTTACGTGGTCCTTGAATCTCAGGAAATTTTTTACGCAAAGCATCAATCACTTTAGCAGTATCATCAATCGACAGCGTGGTTTGTGTCACAAAAGCCACATGCTCAGGGTGTTTAACTTCAAGCTCAGCGACATCCTCTTCATCTTCCACCAAATAAATTGCACCACCATTTTTTAGGTCGTATTGACCCATGGTTCCCTCAACTTCGGGGTGACCTTCATGGCCGATTAAAATGGCCTCCACTCCCTCACGAGCATATTTGGTCACCTCAATATGAACCTTGGTCACCAATGGACACGTTGCATCAAAAACTTTTAAACCCCGGCGCTCAGCTTCAATCTGTACTGCTTTCGAAACACCATGCGCACTAAAAATCACAATATTGTCGTCTGGCACTTCATCTAGTTCATCAACAAAAATTGCACCACGTTGACGTAAATCATCCACAACGAATTTGTTGTGAACCACTTCATGACGGACATAAATGGGCGGATTAAAGCATTCAAGTGCACGATTGACGATGGCAATCGCACGGTCAACACCTGCACAAAAACCACGTGGATTGGCCAATACAATTTCCATATGTTCCTCGATACCACTTTTCAATCAGCGGAAACTAATAAAATAAATGCAAACAAAGTGACGCCTAGCTATTTCGTTTAAACCTTGTCTGCTCTAAAATAGAGAAGATATTTTATCATATCAGGAAAAATATCATGTCGGGTCTCTTGTTTGTCGTTTCTGCAGCTTCAGGAACAGGCAAAACATCCCTCGTAAAAGCCCTCCTTGACCGTGTAACGAATCTTCACGTTTCTGTTTCTCATACTACACGTGGGCAACGTCCCGGCGAACTTGATGGTGTTCACTACCACTTTACCGAAAAAGACAACTTTTTAGCATTGGTTGAACAAGGTGGATTTATTGAATACGCTGAAGTCTTTGGTAATTACTACGGCACAGCACAAGCCACTGTGAAAGAACAATTGGCCAAAGGTCATGACGTCCTACTGGAAATTGACTGGCAAGGTGCACAGCAAGTTCGTAAACTTTTTCCTGAATCTAAACAAATTTTCATTTTACCACCAAGCCAATTTGACTTACGTCAACGCCTATCGAACCGTGGCACAGACTCGGTTGAAGTGATTGAGCGTCGTTTAGGCTGTGCGGTTGAAGATATGCAACAATATGTCAACTTCGACTATGTGATTATTAATGATGACTTTAATAAAGCCCTGCACGATCTTGAGTCTGTGATTATTGCCAATCGTCTTGTTCTTTCTCAGCAAGCCAATCGTCATCAAAAAATGATTTCTGAACTGATCACCCCTGTAGAGAAGTGATTAAAACTTGAGTCTACAGACAAAGCGCCTTATACTGCACAGTCTGTTTTATTTTCCCATTCATAACGAGAACTCTTATGGCACGCGTAACCGTTGAAGATTGTTTAGACCATGTAGACAACCGCTTTGAGCTTGTACTAGTGGCAAGCAAACGCGCGCGTCAATTGGCACGTCAAGGCATTGAACCTACTGTTGAGTGGGACAATGACAAACCGACTGTTGTTGCATTACGTGAAATCGCAGTAGGTCATGTTTCTAAAGATATTTTGAAACAACGTGAGCAAGACTACCAAACTTCGAGTCTTGATCTTGCCCTTTCTGCAAACAATTTGAATTTAGATGGTTTTTCTTTCCAATAAGAAAAATTTATCGTTTAAAAGCCTAGTTTTTAACTAGGCTTTTTTATTGGATAACTTTTATATTTCTGCAATACACGTTATAACTAGAAGATAAGATTCATCGTGGTTTAGGTGTATCTTTTTTGCTTTTATTCCAATGAAAAAATTGACAACTCATGCAATATGTTTTTCATTAGATGATCAGTAAAATTTTCTTGTAATTGCTACGTCTTAAAGGTGTTTTATGCCAGGCCCAATGGTCAGCCAAGCTAAACAACAGCTCAAAACTATTATCGATGCTTACTTAACTGAAAGCGATGTCGAGCGTGTGCTTGCGGCCTGTGATTATGCGGATATTGCCCATGATGGTATTACCCGTAAAAGTGGCGAACCGTATATTTTACATCCGATAGCCGTAAGTTGTATTTTAGCGCATATGCGTCTAGACGCAGAAACACTCATGGCTGCACTTTTGCATGATGTCATTGAAGACACTGATTTTAGCAAAGAAGATATTGCTGAGAAATTCGGCAAAACCGTCTCAGAGCTTGTCGATGGCGTCACTAAGCTCAGCCAGTCGAGCGATAAAGAATATAATAAAGCGGCTTCATTCCGTAAAATTCTGCAAGCAACACTACAAGATCCTCGTGTCATTATTATTAAACTGGCTGACCGTTATCATAACATGACCACCTTGGATGCACTGCGCCCCGACAAACGCGCACGTATTGCCCAAGAAACCTTTGATATTTTTGTTCCAATGGCACGTATTGTTGGTATGAATGAGATGGGCGATAACCTCGAACATCTGTGTTATCAAAACCTCGATCTCGATATGTATAACAATGTCCAAGAGGCTTTATTACAAACCAAACCCAAACGCTGTGAATATCAAAGTAAATGGGAACATAATCTAACCGAATTACTGAAAACCCATCAAATTTCAGGTCGTATTAAAAAGAAAAATAACAATATTGAACTACTGCGCCACTTTGTCAAAAATGACATTGATCTACATGAACTCACCCACAGCCATGCCTTTGAAATCATTTTAAATAGCATTGCAGACTGCGACCGCTTAGCCGAGGTGTTGCGTGAGAGTTTTCAAGTTTTGCATTTTGCAGACCATATTCGCAAACCGCTCCCTGGTGGTAACCAATCGTTACTACTACGTTTGAAAGGTGAAAATACGACACTATCAGTAACCATTCAAACAGAACTGATGCGTAAAGCTGCGCGTTTTGGCGTGGTGCTTGGTGACAGTGCACCACAAGCTTGCCGCTCTGCAATTCAAGCCTCAATGCAGAACTTAAATGTCTTAATTGATGGTGCCTGTGCTAAGACCACCTTTAGTGAATTACTCGACTATCTACATCAAGAGAAAATATGGGTCTACACTCCACAAGGTCATTTACATGAATTACCGCAAGGAGCAACAGTAGTCGATTTTGCCTACTCTGCCAGCTTATTTTTAGGTAACCATGCAGTAGGTGCAAAAATTAATGGGGAAACCAAGCCCCTTTCTACACCATTGCACAGTGGCCAAGTGATTGAAGTGATCACCGATGTCTTAGCCACCCCAAACCCTGACTGGCTGAGTTTTGTCAACACGCAAAAAGCCCGTCGTGCTTTGCAAAATATTTTGCGCGATCAAGATATCGAAGAACAACGCTTGGTGGGTCAACAAGCCTTAAATCGTGCCTTAAAGCTATTTAATGTCTCCATCAAAGACTTAACTGAAGCCGACTGGTTAGAGCTTCTACAATGGCGTCATATCGAAACTAAAGACCAACTGTTTGAGCAAATTGCCGTAGGTGATTTATTACCACAACTGGTTGCGAATCATTTATTTGCACATGATCAAGGGCAACAAGAGTCTGATCGACTGATCCAAGGTACTGAGGGAGTCGATGTTAAATATGCACATTGCTGCAATCCTGTACTCGGTGACCCAATTCAAGGACACCTATCCCGTCGTGGTCTGATTGTCCATCGAGCACGTTGCCACAACCTCTTACATGAACAACATCTGCACCCTGAAAACATCATGCCATTACAATGGACGAATGAAAACGAAGAAGAAATTAGTTTCACTGCATATTTACTCATTAATATGGCAATGGATGATGAGCAAATTTCCGATCTAATCTACCAATGTCGTAAAGAAAAAATCGGGGTAGAGATGGTTCGCAACCAAGATGATAAAACCTATGTCAATGTGGTCGTGCATAACCGCAAGCAAATTGCCAAAATTATCCGCGATTTACGCATGCATTTTGGCTTCCCACGCATCAGCCGACTGGCTCAACCCGTCAGCCTTTCTGAAACCTCAGTTGCGAGTTAATTATTTAAATCTGCACATTTTAATGCCAATCTAAGCTATGATTGATGGTGAATGATAATAGGAGAACACGATGTCCCGCCAAGTAATTCATACTGAAAATGCCCCTGCTGCAATCGGCACTTACTCACAAGCGATTCTAGTCGGCAATACACTTTATCTTTCTGGTCAGATTGGTTTAGATCCGTATAGTATGGAATTGGTTGAAGGCATTGAAGCGCAAATTCGTCGTGTTTTTGACAACCTAAAAGCCGTATGTGAAGCAGCAGGTGGAACTCTGGCTGATATCGCTAAATTAAATATTTTTTTAACCGATCTTTCAAACTTCCAACTCGTTAACCAAATTATGGGCGAATATTTTGCACAGCCCTATCCTGCACGTGCTGCACTCGGCGTGGCGAGCTTACCTAAAAATGCACTCGTTGAAATGGATGGCATTGTAATTATTAATCAATAAGTTATGATTTCAAAAAAAAGCCACCGATCAAGTGGCTTTTTTTTATCCAAAATCTCAATAAAAACGAATGGAATTCCAAATGATTTTTATTGACAAACGATAACAATTATCAATAATATCACTTATCTTATTTATTTCATGTGGCTTGCTGAAATGTACGTGTGCTTATGCCGTGGTATTACAGATCAAGATATTAAAGATGCCGTCGAAAATGGTGCGGGAAGCTATCGTGAAGTCCGCGAGATGCTAGACCTCGGCACATGCTGTGGGCGCTGTGCACCAGAAGCACGTTCGATCATTAGCGCTGAAGTATCTGCGATTGCCTCACGTTTGGCGATTGCGGCATAAATAAGTATTTGTTTCATATTTTAGAATAATCATAATTATAAAATTACTCTTTATGAGTAACTCCTCCCCCGCTTATGACTCTAGGCGGGTTTTCTTTTCTTGAAGTAACCAGAAAATTCAACTCTCATTCCGCATGCTTTTGATTGCGATTTTCATTTGCTGTTCTATAAATTACTCGCCAAAGATCGCATTGTTGTTTAAGATATTTCTCATAAGTTATTGATATTATTTTTTAGCAGCAGTTTGAATGGAGCTTCCTCATGAAAGGCAATCGTGATGTAATTAATCAGTTAAATCAGGTGCTTTATCATCATTTAACTGCAATTAACCAGTATTTTCTTCACTCGCGCATGTTTAATGACTGGGGTATTGAGCAACTTGGCTCTGCCGAATATAAAGAATCCATTCGTCAAATGAAACATGCCGATAAAATCATTGAGCGTATTCTTTTTTTAGAAGGCTTACCAAACCTACAACACTTAGGCAAACTTTATATCGGGCAACACACGGTTGAAGTACTGAACTGTGATGTACGTAAGGTCAATGAGAACATTGAAGCCATTCAAGCTGCTGTGAAGCTCGCTGAAGAGCAGCTCGACTATGTCACTCGTGATCTTGTGCAAGAAATCTTAGAAAAAGAAGAAGAATGGTTAGACTGGACAACCACACAGCTTGATTTGGTTGAGACTGTGGGTATTGAGAATTATATTCAGAGCCAGATGTAAATTTTTTAAAGCCCGCTGTAGCGGGCTTTAAATTAAATACCTTTACACGCTGTAGGTAAATATAATTGCCTAATTTCTGTAGATGCACACTCCCAATGTGCAGAGCCATTACCAGCATAATTCATCATTGTAAAAATAAGCCTCTTGCCTGAAACACCAGCATTCATAACAGAACTATTAAATGTGAACTCAAAAACACATAGAGCTGACGGATAAATTGAATAGATTTATGCAGAAATATGTACAATACAAAGCAAAATATAATTTAAAACTAAAAAAAATATTATAAAATTTACTATATATTTAAGCTCAATATATAATTACCAAAAATCCATGCATCCCCCTTATCAACCTCATGTCGATATTCTACGTGCTCTTGCCGTTTTACTTGTCATATTTAACCATTTAGAATTTCCCTATTTCTCTGGAGGGTTTATTGGTGTAGATATCTTTTTTGTCATTTCTGGCTACCTGATTACACAAAATTTACTTAAAGAGAAAAATACAACTGGGAAATTCTCTTACAGTAATTTTTATAAAAAAAGAACAATACGTTTAGCACCAGCTTTCTTTACTGTAACGATTGCCAGCTCAAGCTTTTTTTTAATTATTTTGACTCCTGAAGAAGCCATTAACTACCTAAAAACGATTATAGCCTCACTCACTCTAACTTCGAACATTTACTACACATCATTACTAAACAACTATTTTAGTATTTCTTCAAAATCAACACCTCTACTTCATTTTTGGTCTTTAAGCCTAGAAGAACAATTTTACTTATTCTGGCCTTTATTCTTTATCTTCATCTTGAAATTTTCACTTAAAACAAGAGTACTATCTATAATCGCCCTAACAATTAGCTCTTTATTTTTTTCACATATACTTGTTCAAGAAAATCCAACAGCAGCATATTATCTTTTACCCTCTCGTGTTTTTGAATTTGGAATTGGCGCATTGCTTGTATTTGTTCCAAAGATTAAAATTCAAAGAAATATATCTGTTTTTATTGGAAGCATTATATTTCTTAGCTTAGTTTTTATAAGCAACTGGATAAATCCAAGCACATTATTTCCATCTTATACAGCACTTATACCCTGCTTACTAGCTGCCGTTTTCATTTATGCATCTCAATCTTTAGATTATAAATATTTAAATTCAGTAAAATATTTAGGTAAAATTTCTTACCCAATGTATTTATGGCATTGGCCAATTATTGTCTATTTATCATTATTATCTGTCAATTTATCATTTTTAGTTAAAACATTAACTCTTATTTCCACTATTTTCCTAGCAGCACTTACTTATGAATTTATAGAAAAAAGAATTAGGAAATATTATTCCAATTTAAAACAACCAATTCTTACACTATTTATACTACCATCAACACTTATTATATTATTGGCTACTATTTACTCAATTACCATGTATAATAATAAACCCACATCTAAAATACAGAATAATGGTGGTCTAGATGATATAAAATGTATTGATCAATCTTTACACCCCCGTAAAGATTGCCTTTTAGGTAATAAAACAAAAAATAAAGTTGATATATTCTTAGTTGGAGACAGCCATGCAAACTCACAATCAGGCTTTATTGACTATTTAGCAACTAAAGCCAATTTACATGGATATGAAATCACACATTCATCTACCGCATTTCTACTAAATATAGACAATTCCATCTATCACAATAAGACCAAACAACTTAAAAAAGTCGAAGATTTCAATAAAATTAATAAAAATGTTTTAAAAATGATAGCCCAAGAAAAACCTAAATATGTCGTTATGGGAGCTTACTTCCCTCACAACTGGGAACGAAATATTTACACATCGCCAGATTACCCAAATTTAAAATCAAAAGCTGTATTTATGCAGGGACTTTCAAATGCAATAACTGAGATTCAACGCATAGGCGCCAAAGCTGTTTTAATCAATGACAACCCTTTTTTAGTTGATATTGATATTCATTGCAATTTAAGAAACCTATCAAAAAAATGCTACTTCGACAAAAGTATATATTTAATGGATTTTTCGGAGTGGGACCGTACTTTAGACACTATAAAAAAACAGCATCCAAGTTTAATTGTTATTAACTTCAATGATATGATTTGCAAACTTGATAAGTGTTACTCCTCCTTAAACAATATTCCGCTCTACCGAGATAGCCAGCATATGACTTATAGAGGAGCGAGAGAAATAGCAATTGAGTATCTCAAAAAAAATGAAAACCCATTTAATTAAAAACACGACACATCAAATGAAAATTTTATTAGTTACGCGTAACCTTCCTCCCTTAATAGGAGGTATGGAGCGCCTTAATTGGCATATAGGCGATGAGTTAAGCTTAAAAAATGAAGTATTAATTTTAAGCCATACAAAAGCTAAAAGGCTTTCTCCCAAAGAATGTTCTTTTTTTGGAGCCCCATTAAATCCATTAGCTATATTTTTAATATTTGCATTTATTAAAACATTTTTTATTTGCTTAAAACACAAACCCGATGTGATTTTTGCTGGCAGTGGCTTAACAGCACCAATTGTAGTTTTTTGGGCAAAAATATTTCGCAAAAAAAGCATTGTTTACATTCATGGTTTAGATATTGCAACAAACCACCCAATTTACAATCGTATTTGGATACCTATGATCCGTTCGGCGGATAAAGTGGTAGCTAACAGCACACCTACACAGGATATCTGTCTGCACAAAGGTGTCTCATATAATAAGTTAACTATTATACATCCAGGTGTCACATTCCCTCCCATAGAAAAAGATCAAACTCTTATTAATTACATAAAAAACAAATATGATTTAAACAATAAAAAAATACTTATTTCTGTTGGTCGTTTAACTGCGCGCAAGGGAATTCTAGAGTTTGTAGACTATTCACTACCAACTATCATTCAGTCTTGCCCTGAGACCATACTTGTGATTATTGGCGACACCCCCATTCACTCTCTGAATAAAAACTTACAAAGTAAAGAGTCGATTATTTCAATGGCTGAAAAATATGCAATTCAAAGCAATATTCTTTTTGTAGGCAATATCTCTGATGATTCCTTATTATCAGCTTGGTATTATTTGGCTGACATTAACGTTTTTCCAGTAAAACATATTCCTGAAGATCCCGAAGGTTTTGGAATGGTTGCCATAGAAGCTGCCACTTACGGCACACCGAGTATTGCTTTTTCTACCGGAGGCATTACTGATGCAATTCAAAATAATGAAAGTGGCATTTTAATTGAGGCTGGAAATTATAAAAAATTTAGTGAAGCTGTTATAAATGAACTAACAAACTCATCTTCTATAACAGCACTTAAATGTCAAGAGTTCTCTAAAAAATTTAGCTGGAAAAATCTAGGAAAAAATTTAAATGATCTTCTTTAAACTCTGATTAAATATAATTAATGCGTTTCTCCAATCTAAAATTGGTACACTAAGTTTATGGGATTTATATGCCTGTTTCTTTATTTTATTGGCTAGCCCCTGAAAATCTCCAACTTCATATAAATGCTCAGGGGAGTAATTTAGTAGCAATTTCATATCCCCAATTGTTGAAGATATGACGCTTAAATCACATGCCAGCATTTCATAGGCCTTTTGTGGGAAACAGTAACGCCCAAACTCATCATCAGGTATACATAAAACTCCCACATCTAAGGCATTAAAGAGATTAGAAACATTCTCATGGGAAATTAAGCCAAGATAAATCACACGATCTCCTGATGGCAAAGGCGTGTTTAACTCTGTTGGTCCAGCTAATACTAAGTGAATTTGCTCATCTTCTCTTTTCAATATTTCCCAAGCATTAAATAAGTCATCAATTCCCTTCATTCGAGTTAAACCACCAGCAGTACCGACTAATGGCTTATCCAAGGGCAATTTTAATAATTGCCGTGCTTGGTTCTTATCTAAGGGTTTAAAAATTTCTTTATTAATAACACTAGGCATTGAGATCACGTCAGGAACTTTAGGCTGCTCTCGTTTAATTTTGTCAGCCAAACTCTTGCTAGTTGTCGAAATCAACTTGGCTTTGGATAATGCTTTTTGAAATAATTTTTTAAAAAATGGAATTTTCGCCTGTCCATACGCTTCAAAATTATCATAAAGATCCACCACAAATGGGATATCTAACTTTTTTGCTAACCAACTCCCCATAATGATATGGGGTATATCAGATGCAGCAATGATAATATCTGGCTTATTTTTAGAAAGTAGATTAAATAAATAAAATGGATACAAACACAGCTTGACCTTATTCACACCCAAATATGATTTAGAATGCCACTTTAAACTTTTAGTTCCATCTGATTCATCCCAAATACCTGCGTCATGTGATTGGTAACTCAGACAAAAACACTCTACATCATAGCCAAGCAAAGATAATTGATTCGGTATCTCATATAAACGAGCATATTTATCCAAAATCACATCTTTAGACATATATTGTCGTTTACATAAGAATGCAATTTTCAATTACTTTTTCTCCAAAATTTTGTCTACTGCATTTAACGCAGCACCTACAACTTGATCCATATTGTAATAACGATACTCAGCCAAACGTCCAACAAATGTTATTTTCTCTTCTGCATTTGCAAGGAACTGATATTTTTTAAATAGCTCTTCATTCTCATCACGTGGAATTGGGTAGTATGGGTCACCCTTATCCGTAGGATATTCGCGCACAATAGATGTTGACTCTGCCTTTTGCCCAGTTAAATACTTAAATTCTGTAATTCGAGTAAAGTCATAGTCATTTGGATAGTTGACTGTTCCAACACTTTGGTAGTGTTCAATGCTTAAATGCTCATGTTCAAAGCGCAGTGAACGATATGGCAAATGTCCAAATTGATAATCATAAAATGCATCTATTGGACCTGTATAGACCAGATGATCATACTTAATATTTTGTGCCAGTAAGTCTTTATAATCTGTGCTTAATTGGACTGTAATATTTGGATGTTTCAGCATATTTTCAAACATAGCCGTATAACCATGCAATGGCATGGCCTGATATGTGTCAGTAAAGTAGCGGTCATCTGTATTGGTTCGTGTTGGTATACGTGCTGCCACACCTGCCTTTAACTGGGACGGATCTAGCCCCCATTGTTTTTTTGTATAGTTCAGAAAGAATTTTTCATATAAATCACGCCCAACCGAGTTAAGCACAACATCCTCACTGGTCTTTATCGAATCACACGGTTCACGTACTTTTTCAAAATATTCAGCAGCTTGCTGCTCGGTTAAATCTAGACTATAAAGCTGATTTAAAGTATCTCGATTGATTGGAAACGGATATTCTTTGCCCTCTACCACACCACGAACACGATGTTCATAGTGGCGCCACTCGGTAAATTGCGATAGATAGTTAAAAATACGTTCACTGTTCGTATGAAAAATATGTGGTCCGTATTGATGAATCAAGATATCATGTGAATCTTTAACATCATAAGCATTGCCACCAATATGGTTGCGACGGTCAACGACTAATACTTGATGTCCTGCTTCTGCTAACTCTCGCGCAGAAACCGCACCAGAAAAACCAGCCCCAACAATTAAAAACTGCATACTATTTCCTTATAAATCCCACTTATCATGACGTCTTCCAGTATTATGAAATACACCATCATAAAAACCAGCAAAAAATGCTTTAAGTTGCTTTGACCGATTTTTTCCACTTCTTAACGCTAGAATTAAACGAAAAATCAAACTTGGAATTGTTTGAGTATAAAGTTTAAGACCATAGTATTTCTTAGCAATAAGGAGCCGATTACGTGTATCGTAATAACGCTTCCATGGTACTAAATTTAAATAAGTAATTTTTTTCCCTAAAATATTAGCCTCATAACGATCCGATTTTGGATGCTCAATTTGGCTTTGCCCGCAAATAAAAATTTTATGCCCTGCATGCTGCGCACGCATACAATATTCAACATCATCAGCTGCAATAAAGTATGAAGCATCTGGCAAACCAATGTTTTGATAGATTTCTTTACTGGTTAAGAAACCTAGAAATGGCAAAGATTGCACTTCTGCTAATTCAGGAACATGATTTTTTAGATGAACCGTCTTATTGTTAGCCAATAATGTGGTTGCCCACGCAGTGTCTTCTCCATTTACAGCCAGTGAACCATAAATATGTTCAGGTGTTGCATGCCGCATAATTTCTTCTAAGGCGGTAGGATGAGGAACAGCATCATCATCCATCATCCACACATAGTCTGCACCTTGCTCAAAAGCGTACTGCATACCAGAAGAAAAACCTCCTGCTCCACCTGTATTTTCTTTCAAAGCAATTAACTGAATTTTTGGCTGCTCTAACCAACCATTTTGTTTTAATGTTTCAATTGTTCCATCTGTTGAAGCATTATCAACAATCAATATTTTTGATGGACTCAATGTTTGTAGTAATAATGCTTGCAAACAGTCTATTAATAGAAATTTCCTATTAAAAGTTACCACCAATAAATAAATATTCATAACAATCGTATAATTAAAATTTAGTAAGATTATAATACAGGATTTTTAATCGCTCATTAAATTTAAAATATTCTGTATCTCTTCTCAAAATAGTTCTAATAAAAAATCTAGCAAGAATAAACGTTTTATAATATAAAACTTCTTTTCTCGTCCGAGGAATTCTAATTGGTTCTGAACAAAGACTATAGTGACTTTTCATCAACTTTATATGCGTTTTTTGGGTAGTCAACATACTATACTTTAAATTAAAATCATCATGTTTTCTTACATACCTATGGCTATATTTATTCAACAATGGGTGTATTGCTAAAGTATAAGGTATTGGGCCTGTTAGACGAAGAACCCCCACTTTAGCAACACCAACTTTCCAAGGAGTATAGTCTTTTATATTGGATAGAACCTTATCAATTACTGCTTTTAAAAAGGGAGAGTTAGGTTTTGATATAATATACCATTGCTGATACTCTCCATATTCAATATCTTGTAATTCTTTCAATAAGCCAGCCCCATAGAATTCCTCACCTTTTAAATTAGGCCAATTCGAAATAAAGAACTCATCATTTTCATCTATTAGATCTGAAAGAGGGACTGAACATGAGCTTTTTATATCAAGATAAACTCCCCCTTCTTTATACAATACTAAATAACGAAATAAATCAGCTCTTGCAGCTCCATAAGAAGGATTTATAGAATTATAAATACTATAAACTTCAGGATCATAATTTTTCGAAATAAAAGAAGATCGCGCCTCCTCATCATAAAATCTATATTCCCAATCTGGGTTTCTCAGCCTCAAATCCCGCGAAATACTTTCTAATTCATCAGGAAGAACTGGTGAGCTATAAGTTTGATGAATTATTTTTGGTATTTTTGACATATTAAAATTAAAACCCTAGATTAATACTAAAAAGTAATTCATTAGAAAACTTCAAATTTTGATTTTTCTGGAAATTTATTTCTGAATTCTTGTAAAACGTATGACTGCAAGAATTTAAAATTTTTTGTATTTTCTCCATCATTTATACATATTTCTCTATATTTTGAATTTAAAATCCCTGGAAGCTTATAATAATTATTTTCATCTAAAAATAATGCATATCCAGATTTAGATTTATCTATAACAGAAAATTTACCTTGAACAAGATGCCAATATCTAAACAAGTATTGGTTAACCTCATTACTTGTTCTAAATTTATTCATTGAACATTTTTTTAAATAATCTTCTTCAAGAAACCACACATCCTTAAAGCTACTTTTTAACAAAGGTTGTGAAAGATGATAATCATGAAATGATGAAAAAAAACCGTAAGGGAACTGGAAAAAATTCTTTAGAAGAATTTCAAAGTTATAAGAAGTGTTAAAAAATTTTCCTAAATTTTTATACCCAACTTCTTTCTTATTAAAATATTTATTAACAATACTAACTCCATTATGCCTTACTTTACTCCATAAATTTTCGTTACCTATTTGAAACAATGGTTCCATGAATAATGTATCACATGGCAATCCATCTCTAAAAAAGTGTTTTTCATCCAATTCAGAATTTACAAACATATCATCATTAAAATATACAAAATGTTCAGAAAGTCCATTAATATTATGCAAAAACAATTCAATTACTTGAGAATTAAAAGTAGGTAGAAATTCATTTGGTATAATATCTTTGTGTTTAACTAAATTAATTTTTGGATGATTTAAGTTAAGCCAATTAGGATAATGATCGCATGTTACTAGATGAATTTTCCTGACCCAAGGGCAATATAACTCAACAGACCTAAACCAGAAGTTAAAAATACTCCAGTCTCGAAATCTCGACTCATCATTTTCATTAAAATTTATATTAGACTGCTTTTTTTTATAAAAATTATAACTATCTATCCACTCTTTATCTTCATTATTAACCCAAGTTACAACAAAATCTATATCCACTATATTCCTCATAAATTAATATTTTAAAGTGTAGTTAACTAATTAAGGGATAATATATCATTACACCTTGCCACAGCACTCTCTCGATGTGCAATAATTACCATAGTTTTTTCCCCACTTAGCCCCTGAATAGCCTCATTTACTGCTTGCTCAGTTTCTGTATCTAAAGCACTGGTTGCTTCATCCATAAACAACACTTGAGGGTCTTTATATAAAGCCCGAGCAATACCTATACGTTGACGCTGCCCACCAGAAAGCATAACCCCACGCTCGCCTACAAAAGTATCATAACCATCTTTTAAATTATGCACGATAAAATCATGAATTTGTGCAGCCTTTGCTGCTTTTACTACAGCATCTAGGTCAATACTATCTTTTGGGGTACCAAACGCAATATTTTGCGCAACTGTATCATCTGCTAAATAAATAAACTGAGGGATATAACCCACCAAATTTTGCCACAAATGAGCATTTTTTTTATTGATCACCTCACCATCGACCAACAATGCACCGTGTTGTGGTTGCAACAACCCCAACATTATATCCATTAATGTGCTTTTGCCGGACCCACTCTTTCCAATAATTCCAATACTACTCTTATAAGGAATAACAAGATTAAATTGTTCTAATACATTTTTTTCGGGATAAGTCGGGTAAGCATAACTTACTTGTCGTAATTCAATTTGGTGCCTAAATTTTAATTGCGAATAATCCTGTTCTTGCTCTACTTGAGTTGGTAAATACAAATCATTCAAAACTTTATTCGCTGATTCCAATGAAAAACGCATACTAGATACAGCACGATAAATATTTTGTGCTGCAGGCAACATACGGTAAGCAGCAAAACCAAATAAACCTAGAGATGGCAATATTGTCGAAATATTTTGATTATTTAAAACCAGACTAACTGCCAATCCAATAATTGCACAATACCCAATTGCTTCTACCATTAATAGTGGAACATTTCCTATTGTCTGATTTGCAGCAAGATGGCGTGCAAAAATTCGAGATTGTTCTTGAAAGTGCTTTAAATAACCCTGATCCGCTTGATTAATTTTTACATCCTTAATTCCACCCAGTACTTCATTACATGCTTTGAAACGTTCACTATTTGAATGATGAAATTCATGTCCAATTCGGCTTAAAAATTTTCTGACACCTAAATAAATTACAACATATACCATAAAAAACAAAATAGCTGCCGTAATTGCCATATAAGGGTTGTGCAAAAATATCAAAACAATCATTGCAACAATAACCAAACCATAAGAAATAATGGTCATAATAGGTTGAATAATATTATCTACAAGTTGATCAATTTGAGAAAGGATATTTTTTGTTAATTCTGAGCTATTTTTTTGTATAAAAAATTCATAATCTTGTTTCAAATATATCGACAATAATCGTGTTGAAAGATAGTGGCGTTGCAAACTAATAAAACGACTTGTTCCATAGCTATGAATAATTTTAAATAAAGCAGAAGTTAAAATTAATATCATAGAAAATATGCCCAATTTAATAACAAAATTAGCATAAGAACTTGAATTCAATATTTGATAAAAATAGTGAATTCTCGGATCACTTTGAATAATATCTGGACTTGAAAGAACAGCTAAAAATGGCACAATAGAAATTACACCCAACATTTCTAAAAAAGCCATTAATATTGTTAAAATCAAAACTATTATAAATTTTCTTCGTTCTAAGGGCGTCAAACTCCCCCATAAACGTAAAATAATATTTTGCATATATGATTATTCACTATCTTTATACATCAGACTCGTAATCTGCTCAGAGATCAGTCCCATTAAGAAAATCATAATACTGCCCGTATACAACAAAGCACTCATATTTGTAAAACGCTGATATTCATATAAAGTATATCCATACCAACCTGATCCTAAAGCAAAAAGTAATATAGCAAATGGTAAAAACATTTTTAAAGGTGAATATAACGTCGCAATTTTAAAGATAATTAGAAAAAATCGAACACTGTCTTTTATAGGATGAATATGACTCTTTCCAATTCGCTTTGCAGCATGTATCGGTACGTATGTCACAGAATACCCAGCTCTAAAAAATGCCATAGTACTCGTTGTAGGGTATGAGAAGCCATTTGGCAATAAATAGATAAACTCCTTAAATTTCTCTGCACGTACTGCCCTAAATCCTGAAGTTAAATCTTCGACCTGATGTTCAGACATGTATGAGGCTAGATTATTATAAAGTTTATTTGCTATACCACGCCCCACACTGGCTTGTGATCCTTTCTGACGGGCACCTACAACAAGGTCATACCCTTGTTCAATTTTTTCAATGAGTTTAAGAATATCATTGGCATCATGCTGACCATCAGCATCCATAAATACAATGACATCACCTATTGCATTTCTCGCACCAGTTTTTATAGCAGCACCATTCCCTTTGGAATAAGGATGGTTAATTACTTTAGCACCTGCTTGTTCTGCAATCTGTGCAGTATCATCAGTTGAACCATCATTGACCACAATAATTTCATCAACTCTATTAAGTTGCTTAATTGCCTTAACTGTCTGCAGAATAGCCCCCGCTTCGTTTTTGGCTGGTAGAACCACTGTAATTTTATTCATGACTCTTATCCACAATTTTTAAAGACTCATCTGTTTGTTTAATAGAGTTTTTTAAACTACTAAGACTAACTATCCAAGATTTCTTAGCAGCATTCGTAGGCGCATAAGATAGTGATTCATCTATCCATCTCATTGCAGCCTGATTCTCATGCATCTGAAATAGTTTTAAGGCAATTATCTGCGCAATAGAAAGGCTCGGATAGTCATAAAATGCTTTCTTAGCAAAATCAATATATAACTGCTGATTACCAGAATATTGATAATTTAGTGCAATTTCATAGTTTATATGATGTCTAATTTTAGGATTTTTTTGCACTCGTGGTAGTGTCAACAATTTATATAAAAAGTTCTGGTAATCATCGAGAGCAACTCCAGTACAGCGCCCCTCTCGAATTAATCCTCCAAGAGAAGCAAGACCCGTAGTTAACTCCAAAGGCGCTTTAACTTTTGAAGAATGGTCAATTAAGCCATAGAAATATACTTTTAGATTCTTTGGACTATGTGCACTAGTTGAGCACATTTGTATCATAGTACCCATACCAACGCTAATATGTTCAGGATGCTTCTGATAAAATTCATTTAAAATTTTAATAGACGCATCTTCAAAATCATATAAACGGTATTGCCATGATAAGGTCTGAATTGCTCGTGCAGACTCGGGATGTCGCATAGCCCATAATTCAGCAGCAACTAATGGTTGCCCCCAAATGGATGTTACTTGCTGGGTTGAATAAATCTGAATAGCACTGTAAATAAAAACAAAAAACCAAACAATAAACTTAGATGTTACAACATATAAACTTTCAGCAATCAAAACAGCTATTAAAAGTGAAACCCCAAGTATTGCAACATAATTCCTATGTTCAAAGTATAACTCTAGTGGAATAAATGTAGATTCTATTAAATGAGCCGCTAAAAAAAATAAAATAGAAAATGTTAGAAATTTCACCCAAACAGTCTTAGGGTTTTTTATAAATAAATATACTACCGATATAATAATTAAAACCCAGAAACTTAGGGCTAGCCATGTTTGGTACATTGACCAATCATATATCTTATAATCATCATGAAATGGTCCAAAATCAATTGCTCTAGGTATAACAATCTGCTTAATATAATCAAATAATATAATTAATTCTGTTGCTAATCTTTCTGATAAATCAAACTCTCTATAATAATTAAAATTATTTGTAATACCCTTCCATGTTACAAGCCCATAAAGCAACAAGAAAAGAGGAACAATTATTAATGACAATTTAGACCAAAAAAACCATAATTTTTTATATACTGGTTTAGCTAAGTCGTTCAACAAAAGAATTTCACACAACCCAATATAAAGGATGGTTAAAACCCCATTTTCTTTAGAATATAGACTTAATAATACACCTAATGATACAAACAGACTCATAGTGACAAGTTGCCACAAACTGCTCTTACCAGCATATTTGATACGCCACCATATATAATAGGCTAAAGTTATAAGACTAAAAAAGGCAGAAACGAGCGTCATCCGTTGTACAGGCATGAGTATTGAACTCACCTGCATTGGTGAAAAACACCAAAAAAAAGTCGTAAAACAAGCCATCCACCATGCATTATTTTGGAATTTATCTTGAATGCTAAAAAGCTTATAGGCGATAAAAAAAACCAAGAGACTATTTAATACGTGCCAGAATAGTGAAACTTGCACAAATCCCCATGGATTATTGGGCCAATCATTCACATTTGGAATAAAACTCAATAAAGAAATTGGCCGGCCTGTAGGCCCTGCACCACCACCAAATACAAAATTGATAATGCCTTGATAACTATCAGCAGTTGCCAAACCTTTTAAATTAGCAAAATCATCAAATTGCCAAGTTAATCCCTTTGCTTGAGCATAAATAAAATATAAACAGAGAGTTATGACCAATAAGAATACACAGCATAGTTGTATTTTTTGTGCTTTTTTAACTTGTATGTTCAAATCATCGTTCCCATGAATATACACTTTATATAAAAAATCCAGCATAAAGCTGGATTTTTTATTGTCTTTAAATTAAGAAGGACGGAAAGCTTTCGGCGCCCATTTAGTATCAAAAGAACAACGCCCAGTCCAAACCACGCTACCACCAGCATCACGTGGCGTAACTGTACAGGTTCCATTATTAATTTTCGAGTTTACATTACGACCATACAATGCTGTAATAGCCCCATTAGCACCTACAGTAACGCTTTGCACATAAGTTCCTACAATAGAACCTGCCGTTGGCACACCAGCAGAACCATTACTAGCAGGGAAACGGCCTTTGTCTGCCCAGAAGTCAGCAACACCTGATTTAGCGCCAGCCATTAAGTTAACACCTTCACCAACTTGTGTACGGATTACATAGTCTTGATACGCAGGAATTGCAATCGCGGCAAGAATACCGATAATTGCAACAACGATCATGAGCTCGATAAGGGTGAAACCCTGTTGAACTGATTTCATAACATTCTCCACAAATGTTTTGTTAATTTTTTATAAGCTTTTAAGGCTACATTGTAATTAGCATGTATTATGCCAACTTTTATTATATTTATTTTCAAATAAAAAACAGCACTTTATTTCACTATTTAAAAAATTATTTTTTGTGCTTTGTTTTTTTATGTGACAAAGTGACAAAGAATGTCAACTTTATCACATTTTAGTTCAGCATGATTGGGGCGTTCTCAAGTTCATCGTTTTGATCCTGTATTTTATTGGCATAAAACCGATCCAAAATTATCCCAATTTGAATTACACCATCAAGCAAAGCCTGTCGATACTGCTGTTGTGCCATTTTCGTAATAATGGACTGGCAAACCTCATCCCATACTAGCTGTGTCGTGGCTTGTTGTATGCCACGATCTATAACAATTTCAACCTTACGCTCACACAAATTAAGGTATAACAAAATCCCACTGTTAAACTCAGTATCCCACACCCCAAGCTCAGCAAAAAGCTGTTTGGCACGTCCACGTGTGTCTAGATAATAAGCCTCTCGAGCAGGCATGTGCCCTTCGATCACCACTTGGATTTCCCCAACATGGCCCTGTTCAGCATTTACCACGGCTTGCGCAATTGCATGTTGATCTTGCTGATTAAAAAAACGTTTACTCGCAGGCATATGCAATAAATGCTTTAACCACCGTTTAAAACTGGGTTGTATTGCTTCATCTAACTTTGGTTCAGTGACGATTTCCGTCGTTTCCGTTGTTGTTACCATGACCCTGATGCTCCTCCACCGCCGAATCCACCGCCCCCGCCACTATATCCACCTCCGCCAAAACCACCGCCACCACGACCTCCACGCCCACCTCCACCGCCAGAGGAAAGAAAAAGCTGAAAAATTGTTTGGGCTAAGGTGGTGATGAGTAGAAAAAAAATCCCCCCCCCAATCAGTAAGCTGGTGATTAAGCCTGCTCCATTCACCAAACCTGCAACTATTCCTGCAACTGCAGCAGTTGACGCACTTAAACGCTTCCCCACCACCAAAGATCCAATTGCCCCTGCAATGAGAATAAATAAAGCAGTACTCAACGTTTTACTTTTGGCTTCTTGTTCCCGATTGGCTTGGTCTTGACGTTGTTGTAGCTCTTGCGCTGCTTGAGCCGCAACTTCAGGGTCAAGATTTAAAATACGTTCAATTTCAGTCAGTCCTGCGTTAATCCCTTGGGCATACTGACCTTGTTTAAAATAGGGGGTGATTTGTTGGTTAATAATACGGTTCGCAATAATGTCAGGAATGACCCCTTCCAAGCCATAGCCTGTAAGAATCTGAATGCGCCGATCATTAATAGCAATTGCAATCAATAAACCATTGTCCTGTTTGGCCGAACCAAGTTGCCATTGGTCTGCAATACGCATGGCAAAACTGAAAATATCCTCTTGCCCTGTGCTCGGAACTATCACCACGCCTATTTGTGCCTTTCCTGTATCATGTAAAGCACGAATTTTTTGACCAATCGCTTGTTGTTCTTCAACACTGAGGACGTGAGCTTGGTCGATTACTGGCGCATTTAAAGTCGGTAAGGCCCGTATCGACTCGCCCTCTGCCATATCATTCGCAACAAGCGGTTGAGATACAGCATCAGCGCTTTTAGAAGTCACGTTATTGGAGGTCTCTGCTTGCTGATCTTGGATCATCTTTCCAGCGATGACTGTTTCAGTCGCACTATCTGTTGCAGTCGCAACCTCCGCCCACGTTAATGAACTTAGACACAACAGTCCTGATAAAATGAATGCAACCATCCATTGATACGGAAACCGTTTCCCCTGTTGTGCTCCCTTCATTCATTCACCCTCTATTCATAACGACAAGAAACCCGACTTAGTTAAATGATACCGTTGGTGCTTTTTGTGCACTTTGCTCCGCACTAAAGTTCGGTTTGGTGTCCATACCAATCACCTTGGCGGTCATGACTTGTGGGAACTGGCGTGAATAGGAGTTAAAGTCTTGCACCGTAGTAATATAGCGATTACGCGCGACAGCAATACGGTTTTCGGTACCTTCGAGTTGAACCTGTAGATCACGGAATTGCTCATTGGCTTTTAAGTCAGGATAGTTTTCTGAGACTGCAATTAAACGCGACAATGCTCCTGTCATTTGCGCCTGCGCTTCTTGATATTTTTGGAATAATGCAGGGTCTTCTAATACCTCTTTATCGACTTTTAAACCCGCGACATTGGCACGAGCCTGTGTGACTTCGGTTAGGACTTGTTCTTCATGTTTGGCATAACCCTTTACCACATTCACCAAGTTCGGCACCAAATCTGCACGGCGTTGATATTGGTTTTGTACTTCTGACCATGCTGCTGTAACTGCCTCATCTTTGACCTGTAAGGTATTATAACCACAGCCCGATAGGGTTAAGGTGCTCGCAAGGGCAACAACGACAGCAGTTTTTTTCATAAAATTCATTCAACTATCCTCTTTCTTTTGTATTTATTGCAATAACCTGATTGTAAACATATTTGAATACCCTTTTGTTGCATTTAGTTAAAGCTTTTAAAAATGAAAAACCGAGTGATCTTGACTCGGTTTTGATTATTCGTTTTTTAAACTTAAACTAAACAACCGCGTGCAACTCCTGCTGAAAACCTTCTAGTTGATAGTCTTCTGCCAAACGGGTTTTCCAGTATTTCAACAGTTGGGCGTAATCAATCTCTGAGGGATGAAAGTTGCTTTTATAATAGGACAAATATTCAGGCAGCAATTGCACAAACATCTTGGCCAGTAAATACAATCCAAAGAGATTCCCGCCCAATTTAGGCATACTCTTTTTAAGGTCTTGTAAAAATAAACGGCTGGCTGAATAAAAAGTTAAACTGGCGAAACCTGTCGTTACACTGCGCATAATTAAACGACGAATCTTGTTATCGCCATAGACATCTTGATAAACATCGAACGCCACCGAGCGATGCTCAATTTCTTCAATGGCATGCCAGACCCAAAGTTTAACGGCATCATCATCCAAGGTACTCAATACCTCAGGATGCCTTAAAATATAACCACCTAAAAGTGCGGTAAAATGCTCAAAAGCGCAGGTGATTGCGAGCTGAATTTTAGGATGCAGGTTTTTCACATAATCATCTTTACGCGCCAACCACGCCTGAAAACGATCGAGATTATAATCATCCCGTCGCCAAGCAGCGTTAAATGCCGTGTGTGCTTGAGAATGCATCGCCTCTTGACCAATAAATGCCGCAATCTGCGCTTGCAGATTTTCATCCTTCACCTGATCACGGACATTGCGCACACTATGCACAAAGAACTGCTCACCTATGGGAAAGGTCGAAGACAATGCTGTCAGCAAATGCGACATGACTGGTGAATTGGCAAAATAATGTCGGCAAATGGCTTTGGGGTTGAATTGCAAACGTCGAATTGTAATACCCTGTGCTTTTGGACGATGTTGATATAATTTTTCTGTCGTCACTTGAGTCATGTCTCTTTCCTAACATTTAACCGAGCGATCTTCAGTATCTGAATTTATCAATGCGACACATATGGCAAAAATGCTTAGTGCGTTTGCAAATTCATCCATTTTTATCGGACTCTCCACCAGATCTTTTTCGATTTATCCCGAACCACCTCATTCATATCATCTCAGGCAAATAGTGATCATAAAAAACCCGCCGTATGATCTGACCCCATAAAGTTGGACGAATTAATTAAGCGGCTTTTAAGGACTGAGTTCTGTACTGTACGGGACTCAAC